>NZ_JADGMM010000011.1:0-122103 GCF_020662275.1 Clostridioides sp. ES-S-0006-03 | reverse complement strand
AGGAAATTTACTAGACTATAGTCAAAAAGAACTATTTAAAACTATGAGATTTAAATCAGTAACACAAATTGGTGGAAATGGAAATGAAAATTCATTTAAACAAATTAAAGAAATAGCTTAATATTTTGATTATAAAATATACAGTGTTATAAACAAATTGTATCGCCATTAGACATTGAAACAATTATTCTTTATGATGATTTATTAAGAATAATTAGCCTAAATTTTAAAGGAGTTGAACTTAAAATTTGATTAGAAAAAATCAATTTTAAGACAACTCCTTCTTTTTTGTTAATTATCTATTTTAATTCTTATTTTATTTTAAATTACCATTTTTAATCAGTTCCCAATCTCTTAGCTATAACTTGTTGTGCTATATTAACAGCATGGTCAGATATTCTTTCTAGATTACTTATTACATCTAAATAAATAACTCCATTTTCTATACTACATAAATTATTATTCAATCTATACATATGATTAGCTCTACAAGATTTCTCCATTATATCAACTTGCTCTTCAATTTTTATAACCTTACAAGCTAAATCCACATCATCAGTTCTCATTGACTCTAAAGCATAAGTATAAGCTGAAACAACTTTATTGTACATAATATCAAGTTCAGCTTGTCCTTCTTCAGAGAAAGAAATATTTGAATCTATTGCAACTTGAGATAATTCAGCTATATTTTTAGCATGGTCACCAATTCTTTCTATATCATTAACTGTATTAAATAAGGTGTCTACAACTTCTCTAGAATTATCATCTAAAGGTGCCTTTGAAAGTTTAAGCAAGTAATTTAAGATAGCTTTTTGTAAATCATTTATTAGTTTTTCACGTCTGTATGTCTTATCTATTTTTTCAGTTGAATGTTCTACTAACGCTTCCATAGATGCATTTAAGCTTTCCTTAGCTTTTTCTCCCATACGAAGTGCTTCTTTTATCGTATTAGCAAGAGCTATGGAAGGAGTTTCTATCATTCTATCATCTATATATTTAATAGTCTTAGCTTCATCTTCATCTGCATCACCAGCTTTATCAGGAACAAGCTTAATGGCTAGTTTTATGATAACCTTTGTAAATGGTAGAAGTATTAAGACGGATATAATATTAAACAATGTGTGTGTATTAGCTATTTGTCTTGCAACATTACTTGGGTCCCAACTTGTAACTAAATTTACAATTGGTTTATTCAACAACAATAAGAATATTACTGTTCCCAAAACATTGAAGATTAAATGCATCATAGCTGCTCTTCGTGCATTTTTATTAGCACCAATACTTGATAGCAATGAAGTTACACATGTACCAATATTTTGACCATAAAGAATTGGTAATGCTGCTGCTAGTGGTATTAAACCTTCTGCTGCTAATGCAACCAACATACCCATAGATGCACTTGAACTCTGTATTATTGCTGTAATACCAAATCCTAATAATAGTCCAAGTAGCGGATAATTACCAAATGTAACAAGTAAATCAGTGAACCCTTGATAGTCCTTTAATGGTTCAACTGCCATTTTCATAAAATCCATACCTGTAAATAATATCCCAAAACCTATAAGTATCTCGGCTATATTTTTTATTCTAGGTTTATTTCCAAATAAATAAAGTATAATACCTATACCTAATGCTACTGGAGCCATTCCAGCTAAATCAAAAGATACTAATTGGGCTGTAACAGTAGTACCTATATTAGCACCCATTATAACCCCTATTGCTTGTTTTAAAGTCATTATGCCTGCATTTACGAAACCAACAACCATTACAGTAGTAGCACTTGAACTTTGTATTACTGCTGTAACTCCTGTACCTACTAAAACTCCCATAAATAGATTACTAGTAAGTAATTTTATTATCTTTTTTAATTTTGTCCCAGCAGATTTTTGCAGACCTTCTCCCATAAGGTTCATACCATATAAGAACAGCCCTAATCCACCCATTAGACTTATTATAATATTCAAATTATTTCCTCCTTGTAAAGAGATTACTATATTTAAAAATTTTATAACCTATTGTATTTTATCAAATTATAGGAGTAGTAATGTTAAATTCATGTTAAATATTAAAAAATCATTAAGTTTATGTTAAATTTTTGTGTTATTAGCATATTTTTGTATTATTTTTTCTGAACATTTTATACCATCTACTGCTGCTGTGACTATTCCACCTGCATATCCAGCACCTTCACCACAGGGATATAAATTTTTAATACTTATTGACTCCAAACTGTTTTCATCTCTTACTATTCTTATTGGTGATGATGACCTAGTTTCTACACCAGTTAAGACTGCATCATGCATTGCAAATCCATTTAATTTTTTATCAAGAGATATAAATGCTTCTCTCATAGTTTCTATTACAAAACTAGGCAAACATTCATTGAGATTTGTAAGCTTGTATCCAGGTTTGTATGATGGTTCAACACTTCCTAAATTTTCAGAAGTCTTATTATTAATAAAATCTCCAACAAGTTGAACTGGCGCATTGTAATTTTTACCACCTAATTCAAAAGCTAATTTCTCATATTTTTGCTGAAAATGAACCCCTGCTAGTGGATTATCACTATCAAAATCTTCTGGAAGTACATTTACTAGAAATGCACTATTAGCATTTATTTTATCTCTTGCATGTTCACTCATTCCATTTGTAACTATTTCAAAATCATTTGATGCAGATGCTATGACACTGCCTCCTGGACACATACAAAAAGTATATGCTGTTCTTCCATTTGAGACATGTTCTATAAGTCTATAATCAGCAGCTCCTAGTCGAGGATGATTATAAAATTCCTTATACTGTGCTTTATTTATCAAGTCTTGAGGATGTTCAATTCTAGCTCCTATTGCAAATGGTTTCTGAATTATTTTTACACCTCTTGAATGCAACATCTCATAAGTATCTCTTGCACTATGCCCAACAGCTAATATAACTGCATCTGTATCTATTTTTTCACTATCATTTACAATTACAGATTGTATAGAATTATTTAATACAACTATATCTGTAACTTTTGAATCAAATTTAACTTGTCCACCTAGATTTATTATTTCATTTCTTATATTTTTAACTACACTTTTTAATATATCTGTACCAACATGTGGCTTATGTGAATATAATATTTCATCTGGTGCTCCAAACTGAACTAATTCTTCTAGCACTTTTCTACATCGTATATCTTTTATTCTAGTTGTGAGTTTCCCATCTGAAAAAGTTCCTGCTCCACCTTCTCCAAATTGAACATTTGAATTATTTTTAAACTTTCTAGTCGTCCAAAAATTACTTATGTCCTTAGTTCTACTATCAACATCAAGACCTCTTTCAAGTATAATTGGTTCATAACCCATTTGAGCCAAAATAAGCCCTGCAAATAGACCAGCTGGTCCACTTCCAATTACTAAAGGTCTATTATTCAATTTTTTATGACCCATAGCTACATTTACATATTTTACATCTTTTATTTTTGTTACATCTTTTATTTTTGAGCTTAGTATTTTACTTTCATCTCTAACTTCTACATCTACAGAATAAACAAATTCCATCTTCCCTTTTTTTCTAGCATCTATAGATTCTTTATATATACTATATTTTATTAAGTTTTTTTCTTTTATTCTTAATTTCTTAAGTACAATATCTTTTAATAAAGATATATCTTTATCGATTCCAAGTTTTATATTAGATACCCTTAACATATTGTTTTCCTCTCTTAGATTATAATATAAAAAAGCTAGGGTTACTCCTAGCTTTCTACAAATATAACTTCTATATTCTCTTTTACTAGATTTTCTACCCAAATTTCGTCTAGCACAAATTTCTTTATTTTGTCTACAATAAGTTCTTTATCCAAATCTTTTTTTAGATTTTTTACTAAAACCATTGCTTCAACTGATTTATTCAATCTTTCAACGTATAAAGAATTAACTTTAATTAATATAACCCTTAATTCACATATATATAAATCTTCACTACCTAAAGTGATTTCATCATCGTATTTATATACACTAAATTCATATATGTTTTCATATGGTGTTATATTTTCTATACCAATAAACTCCATTAACTTATCCTCTTTTAGTTATAAGGCCTCTTATAACTTTCATGTTATTAAATACCTTTTCTAAGAAGTTTTCTGCTTCTTCATTATCCAAAAGATTTATTTCAAGATTTTCATTTTCTACAATATTTTTAGATTTGCAGTACTCCTTAGCAACTTCTACTAGTTCATTTTTTCTATCCATAGATAAATCGAACTCTTTATAGTCTATTATTATATATTGTTTAGTATCAGGTGATACACCATTATTATATCCTATTTCTATATGATAAATAACTGCATATATTTCTTCTCCGTCGTATACAGGTACTGCTGGGTTAGATTTTATAAAGTTTGTTGATACAGCAATTGCATTTCCTAAACTAAGACTCATTATTAATACCTCTTTCTACACATTATACATATATTATACTATAGATTCTTTATCTATGACTTAAAGCTTTTTATAATTAATTAAGATATTTTTAAATCTTTGTATCTTTTTCCTAATGTACTAGAGCTTATATCATATTTTTTTGATATTTGCACTTGAGTTATAGGTTGTCCTGCTTCTTTCTTAACATAGTACTCAACAGCAGCTGCCCAACCACTTTCAGCTCCTTTTATATTTTCATGACTTTTCTTATATTCATTCCAGAACTCTATACATGCATCTATATTTTCTTTTTCCACATTTTCTTTAAGAGTATCTAAAACTTTACATTCTACTTCAGCTAATTCACCTTCTAAATTAACTTTTTTATTATCATTTTTATCTCTTTCTCTTTTTAAATATTCGGCTATACTTGGGTCTAAAAGCTGTTGTATATATTTATATAATACATGTGTATGATAAATTAAGAACGTCTTCATATCTTTATATAGGTCTTTATATTGATTAAATAAATTCATAACATCATTTAAAATTATATCTTTAACTTCATTTGATATACTTATAGTTACATCTATTAATATATTAGTTCCTTCAACATCAATTATTCTAGCTATCATACAGCTTCCGATTTTAAAGCTTCTTAGAAGTTTTACATCTTCTGTGTAAAGTTCTTTCCCACTTAAACAATCTCTTAAAACTATTTTTCCTGTAGAAATTTCTTTTACTTCGTAAATGCTTACATAGGATTCAAACAAACTTTTTAATATTGATATTTCTGATTGACTTAGGTTTGCACCATTCTCTTCAAGAAATCCAACCGTCATGACCTTTTTATTTTCCATTATGTGGTCTTGTATTAAATACGTATTAAAAAATCTTTCGAACTTTTCATTTACAGTATCATTTTGCATTATATAAAACATTTCTTTAGCTTTTTCACATTCATCTTTGAATCTATCCTGTCTTGAATAATCATATAATTTTGAATATAAATCTGTATATTGCTTTTGTGAAAGTTCAGTTTTTCTGCTTGCTCTTTCTGAAACAATATCTTTATTTAAACAACATTTCTTGTATTTTTTGCCACTTCCACAAGGGCATAGCTCATTTCTCCCTAACAATATGACTTCCACTCCCTTATTATTAAATTAAAGTACAATTTGTTATTATACCATTTTTTTATCAATCAATCTATAGTATAAGCAAATATTATCTCAAATTTACTTATATTTTGGTATAATATATTCACTTTAATTAGGATTTCGATAAAATCACTAACAATCCCTCTTACAGAAATGGATTATCGTAAAACTAATTCTTCTATAAAGTTTTATGAACTGATAATAGTTTTTTACTTTATCTATTCTTTTTTGTTATGTGACTCTAATTGTCATTTTACATTCTACAAGATTGTTTTTTTCTTGTTTATATTCATTTGAAAAGTTTTTGGCCTCAAGATTACTTGTTTTTAATTTATTAATTTCTATTTTTTCAATTTTATTATGTAACCTTAAGTTCTTCATTACACCTTCAAGTTTCAACACATTTTCAAGTTCTCCATTAACTTTTACTTCTAAATTAGTTTGTTTTTTACTGTAGTTGTCTAAGCGACTTTCTTGATTGATGTATTCCACATTTACAATATCTCTCAATTCATTTTCTACTAATAATACTATATCTTTATTTGTTTTTTTATCTAAAAATGAGTTATTAAAATTATTTTTTAATTTTGTATTACTATCTAATTCAACATTTTTTACATATCTATCATCTTTGTACCCATTACCTTTAATTTTGTAATTATCTTGTCGTTTTATTTCATTCACTATATTTTGTTTTTCTTTCTTCAAATTAGTTAGGTTCTCTTCTAGAGGTCTGGACATTACATTAACTACTAATACAATAATTAATATTAGCAATATTTTCATCAGATTTTTTTCTCTCTTATTTAATTTCAAAATTAATCACCTTTCTAACTTTTTATTCTAAATTTATAACATTCTCCATCTCTTATAATGCTGTCTATATAGTAATATTTTATGTAATTTATTTTTCTTAAATTATCTAAAATATCTAGATTATCACATACTCCTTCCATCTCCATTTTGTTTTTATCTATAGATATTTTAGTAATGTTATCTGTTCCAACTATTTCATATATTTTTTTAATTTCATCAAGCTTTATTCTAGAAAACTTTTCTTTTGTTTTTTCCAGATTTGGTACAGTATATTTAGATTCATTTATGGGTTTATTGTGACTTATATAATTTTCTAATTCATTTATAGATTTCATATACATAAACATTTTTAATGAAACACATATTAAAATTGATATTATCGTTATTTTATAGATTTTATTATATCGCTTAATTTCTTTAAATCCATTTAAAAAATTTATTGTTTTATAAGCTTTCATTTAAATAATCATCCCTATACTGCTTATATAAGTTATACTAGTATCTCTTAAACCCTTATCAAAATTATTTTCCACCCTTACTTTATTTTTTAATCTCAATGGATTTACTTCAGCAATTTTTTCTGTATCTTTAAAATACTCCTCTATAAAACAATTTTCTATACCATAATAATAAACATATTTAAATCTACTTATTAATTTTTTTACTGAGTCATAGGATTTTATTTCTTTTGATAATAGATATGTTTCTTCTATTTTTTTATTTTTTGTTATGTTTATAATAAATTGATTTTTTTTGCATTCTATAAACACTCCATCTTCTATAAAATTATCTATTAAATTTAAACTTATAAGTTTTTGTAGTATATCAAAATTTATGTTTATCGCTTTTGGGTTCATATTTAGACTTTCTGAAATGATTTTAATTACTTTGATAATATTTTTAGGAAAAAGAATTACTTGTATATTTAACTTATCCTTACTAGAGTTTATAATTTTATATTTTATTGAATAGTTATTTATATTTATTGGAATATATTGTGTTATCTCAAATTCTATCATGTTTAATATGTCTCTTTTTTTCTTAGTATTCAATATCTCAATATTTCTAATAACTATGTCTTGAGTTTGAATATTAAAGTACAAATTTTTGTATGATTTTTTTATATTATTTATTTCATCTTTTACTAATTTTACTACATTTTCTACATATCCAGTTTTTTCAATCTCATCAATATCACTTTTAATATTAAAGCTAACTTCTTTTATAATAGATTTATCTATAAATATTTTTTTATAGTTTTTTCTTAAAAGTACAACCCTTATATAATCGTCATTTATTTCTAAAGTTAAAAATTTTTTAATTATAACCATCTCCTCCTTAGGTGATAATAGCTTTTAAATTTTACACAGTATATTTGATTTTTACAAAGCCTATACAGTATTTATATAGCCATATTTTAATTATATAAATACTTAATCTTTTATTTATGCATATATTAACTTTAAATAATCAATACCTATTTAAATCATTTAATTATGTTTTGAATTAAACTTAATATATCTACAATTCATTATAATTTAATACTAAAAATATCTTTATAATTTGACACTAAAAACGTATAAAAACAAATATTATCTCGGATAAAATTGTTTTGAGTTTACATTTACACTTATATCTGTACCATTATCACTTATAACAAGTTCAAACTTACCTGATGTACTTTGAGGAACTGGAACTGTACTTAGATAACCTTTTTCTTTAAGTGATTCTACACTTAGAGATTCAACTATATTTTCATCATCATTAATAGCCATACTCGCTGCGGTTACTATATTAGCTGCGTTTGTATAATCAGCATTTATCTTAGCACTTTCTTGGACCTTACCATATTTAACTAATGCTATACTAGATATAACGCCTAAAATTGTTACTACTACAATCATCTCAACAAGTGTAAATCCTTTTCGTTTTTTATTTATCAATTAAATTTTCGCTCCTTTTTAAAAGTTTTATTTAGTAAAATTTATTTTTATATTAGAAACTAGTAATTGCATCAAACATTGGAATAACCATTGATAAAACAAAAACTCCAACAATCAATCCCATGAATACAATTATTACAGGCTCTACAAATTTCATTATCTGCTCTATTTTATTATTTAATTCATTTTCATAAAATCTGTTTATTACATCTAGACTCTTATCGAGTTTTCCACTTTCTTCACCTGTATTTGCCATTGAAACAAATAACTTAGGAAATATATTTGCTAGATTCAAAGACTTACCTATACTATTTCCTTTTTTTATATAATTATTAGAAATCTTTAGTCTTTCATAAATGAATTCATTATCTATGACACTTGCTGACATCTCTATTGCATCCACTATTTGTATCCCACTACTAAGTAAAATAGATAATGCCCTTGAAAATCTAGTTGTAGCTATTAATTGATTAACTCCTTTTAAAAAAGGTATTTTGAACTTAAATAAATTAATTAATTTCTTTAGTTTATTATTCATTATAAAAAAATAAATAGTTCCTATTGAAATCAATATAAGACTAAATATTAAATAACCTAGATGATTTGTAACTATTATAGAAATTCCTATTAAAACCTTAGTTATGAAAGGTGGTTCAATTCCATTACTGGCAAAAACCACCTGAAAATTTGGTATCACAAATATAAAGATAAATACTATTGATATTACAGATAATATGATAAGTATTATTGGATAGATTAAAATAGTTATTATTTTTGTTTTTAATTTATATTCTTTATCGTAATAATTAGATAAATCGCTCATTATTATATCTAAGTTTCCGCTGGTTTCACCCGCTTTTATCATACTTATAAAAAATTTAGAAAATGTTCCTGTGATTTGAAATGATTCTGCTATGGAGTTCCCATTTTGAATATGATTTGATACTGTATTAAACAAACTTTTTACTTTTTTACTAGATTGTCCTTCAATAACTTGAAATATCTTTGTAATTTCACATCCAGATTCTAGTAAAATACCTATTTCTTTGCAAATTATTCTAAGCTCTTTATCACGAATCTTGTTTAAGAGTAAATGAATCTTGTCTAAATTATAAAATATATTTTTAGATAATTTCATGTATTATAATTCCTTCCAAATTATATTAATTACAATTAAATAATCTCGATATTTTCTAATTTAATATGTTAATTTTATTTTATCTAGATATGATTTACAATCGAGAATTTTTATTAAAATCGATTGTATGAAGTTTGATTACACTGTTTAATTAAATTATTTCGTTTACTACTAAACATTCTTCTAATGTTGTTATTTTTTCATTTATTAGCCTTTGGCAGCTATCTTCAAATGTTATCATTCCATTTTTTTGTGCTACTTCTTTAACAATACTAGAATCCTTCATATCCCTTATACATGTTTTTATATCATCATTGATTTCTAGAATTTCATAAATTGCTGTTCTACCAAAATAACCTTTGTCATTGCATTTTTCACAGCCTACAGCTACTTTAGTATTTACATCTCCACTAAAATCATCTTTTATCATAATCTCATGACTACAATGATTACAAACCTTTCTAACTAGTTTTTGAGATATTACACCTATAAGAGATGCATTTAAAAGATATGGTGGGATTTGCATTTCCAATAGTCTAGCTATAGAAGATACTGCATCATTAGTATGCAAAGTGCTTATAACTAAATGGCCTGTTATAGCGGCTCTTACTGCTATCTTAGCTGTTTCTGCATCTCTGATTTCTCCAACCATTATTATATCTGGGTCTTGTCTTAATATAGCTTTAAGACCTACATCAAAACTCAATCCTACTTTTGAATTTACTTGTATTTGACTTATTCCATCCATCTTGTATTCTACTGGATTTTCTATAGTCATTATATTTTTGTTTATCCCTCTTAAATCATTTAATAAGGAATATACTGTAGTAGTCTTTCCACTCCCTGTAGGCCCTGTTACTAATAATATTCCAGCTCTTTTACTTATTATATGATTTATAGAATTTATCGCTTCTTCTGAAAATCCAAGTTCTGATTTATCTTTTAAAAAAGTATCTCTATTAAGGATTCTCAAAACAATTTTTTCACCATATACAGTTGGGATTGATGAAACTCTAATGTCAATTAAACTATCATCTAGCTTTATGTCTACTCTTCCATCTTGAGGAAGTCTTTTTTCTGTTATGTCCATTGAAGCTTTTAATTTAACAACTGTAGCTAATGCTGGATAAACATCTATTAAAAATTTTGATATTTCTTTTAACTCTCCATCAACTCTCATTCTAACTATCAAATGCTCTTTAAATGGTTCTATATGTATATCACTTGCATTCTCTTTTATAGCTTTCTCTATAAGATTTTCAAATAATTTTTTTGCATAATTTTCATCAAGTTCAAAGCTATTGTAATATTTTTCTATCTTCTCACTTATAAGTTCTCTTCTTTCTTTTTTTAATATAATTTCTTTCCCTGTTGCTAGTCTCAAGTCTTGTAGTGCATATATGTCTTCATCTTCTATTTCTACTACTAGATTGTCATCTTGAAATTCCACTGGAAATACATTATATTTTTTTGCAAGTTTTTCTGGTATTAACATTGGTAAACTGCTTTCCTCTAATATAATCTTACTCACCCTTTATATACTTTAATTTATTAGGTATTTTTAGTTTTTTCATAGAGATATTTTCTTCAGCTTTTATACTAACTTTCATTGGATAAGTACTTTGTATACTATCTAAATATTTACTACCTTTATCTACGTAACTAGATAGTTTATCTTTATCACCAATACATTTTATTTCATAGGGTTGTGCCACTGGAACTCCATTTATATTTATATGGCTACCTGCAAGTACAACTTCTGAGTACTGATTAATTCTTTGACCATTTATTTCTATGTATTTTCCTCCATTTGCTTTTAATTCATTTATGACTTTCACAAGGATTTTATTGTAGTCTATGCTATTGGCAATGTTTCCTGTTTTTTCATCTATGGCATCTATACTTAATACTATTCCGCTACCATTTACATCTGAATATGAAAGACTCTCCCTAAGACTTTCTATTTTAGAGATTTCATCAGAATTCTTTTGATTTTTCTTCATTGAATTAATTTCTTTATCTAATTTATCTTTCTCTTTTGCCAGTTCTTTTATAGATTTTCTTGTTATTCTTATTTCTTTTCTTATTGACTTATCCTTACTTGTATAAACTGTTTCTTCATTGCTATAATCTCTAAATATGGTTCCAACAAGCATACCTAAAATAGTACTTGCTAGTATTATAAACACATATTGTTTTTTCATACTGTATTACTCCTTACAAATTTATTTTTATATGATAATTTTCTTTAATTAAATATTAAACATTTACATATGCTTATTATCTGAACCTCCCATGACTAAAGTCACAGGGTTCCTGCTTCATAGAATTTTGCATACTAACATATGTCTTACCAATTCTCCACAGGCTATCCCCGTAGTTCCTACGGTTCTTACATAAGTTATCTATTTTAAACTGTTATTAGTCTTAATCCTTCTTTTAGTATATTTATACTTGCATTTATATCTCTATCGTGAGTTACATTACAACAAGGACAAATCCATTCTCTTATATTTAAATTCTTTATTGCCTCGTTTTTGTACCCACATTTATTGCATATTTGTGAACTTGCAAAGAACTTACCTACCTTTACAATTTGTCTATCATACCAATTAGCCTTGTATTCTAATTGACGAACAAATTCTGACCATGACACATCAGAAATTAAGCGAGATAGTTTGCGATTTCTAGTCATATTCTTTACCTGTAAATCTTCTATGCAAATAATATCATTCTCTTGTATTAATTTGGTAGATAGTTTTTGTAGAAAATCCTTTCTCTGATTAGCTATATGTTATTGAAGTCTTGCAACTTTTAATCTTGCTTTATTTCTATTTAAACTACCAATTGTTTTTCTCGATAATTCTCTTTGTAATTTAGCAAGTTTATTTAATGACTTTAGAAGATACTTAGGATTTTCTACAAATTGTCCACAACTTGAGATACAAAATTCTTTAATTCCTAAATCTAAACCTACCTGATTATTAGTATTTTCAAATGCTTCAATATCTATATCAGTACAACATAATGATACATAATATTTACCACTTGGCTCTCTAGATACAGTAGCATTAAGTATTCTCCCTTGAGGTACTTGTTTATCCCTTACTTTGACCATGCCAAGTTTAGGTAATTTTATATATTGACTAAAGTACATAATATTTTCATTTGCAAAGTTCGTTCTATATGAAAATCTATTAGTTTTCTTTGATTTAAATTTAGGAAATCCTGTATTTTCTTTAAAGAATTTTTTATATGCGTTTTCTAAATCTTTTAAGGTGTTCTGTAGTGAAAATTTGTCAGGTTCTTTAAGCCAATCTAATTCTTTTTTTAAATTGGTTAAATCAGAACTGCACTGCTTATAAGCAAAAGTTTCTTTATCATTTTCATAAACTTCTATTTTTTTAGAAAGATATTTATTATATACAAATCTACAACATCCAAAAGTTTTGTTAATTAACTCTTGCTGTTTTTTATTTGGATACATTCTAAACTTATAAGATTTTTCCACTACTATCACCTCACTTTACTTGTTTTTTCTGATTATAACTTTAACAAATATAATTATTTAAAACAAGCATTTTGAAGGTTTTTATATTTATTTCTAAATAACATATGTAAGAACTGTAAGTCTTAACTTTTATCATTTTTGAGGTTGTCGTTCACACAAGTTCGCTACTACCTATGCAGTTCTCTTATGAACTTCTTACACTTTCATGCAAGTACAGACTATATCCTATCCTTCGGCATTATCCGTTAATGTCTACCCACCTCCACTACCAATAGCTTGTAGTGTACTTCCCTCAAGAGGAATAGTCGTTGAAGTCTCTCCTATTCGGAGCTTACCTGCTGATTGCCCATTTTAAAGTATTTAGAGTTTAACCTTATACCATCTAACCAATTTTTTCTACTTTCGTAACTTTCACACTTAGTTTTATCCTTATGTTTTAGCTTGGTTAGCTTTAGGGGTTTCCAGCAATTCAATTAGTATTGAATTGGTTCTATCCTATCTCTACATATAAGTTTTCCTATATGCTGACTATTTTAGCTACTAACTCATGACTAAAGTCATGAGTGTGCGTAACTATTTTTTAATCAAAGTTATACGTTAAAATTCATCTTTTAGTATATAATATCATACATTATACTTGTGTCCCCACCCTACTAACATTGAATGTATAGGTATATGAGATTTTGCTATAAGTAGTAAAAGTATCAAATTTAATTATATAACTTATACCTTTAATATATATTAAAGAATAATGCCTAGATAAATAGATATAAACTAATCTTAAAAGTGTATATTGACAATATTTTTGCTTAAACACTATCTTTCTGATTAAATACTTCAATTTAAAAACGTTTCAGAATAAATACATATAGATTATTATTGCAAATGTATATTGTAATTTTTTATATTGACAAAAAACATCCAACTGTTTATACTGTACTTGTATATAACAATACAGTTAAAGAGGTGTTTTTTTGAATATAATTATTTCAAATGGTTCTAGCTTACCTATTTATGAACAAATTAAAGAACAGATTAAAGAACAAATTCTTTCAGGAGAATTAAAAGAAAATGAAATGCTACCTTCACTTAGACAGTTAGCAAGAGATTTAAAGATTAGCGTTTTGACTACTACTAGAGCATATAATGAACTTGAGCAAGAAGGTTTTATTATGAGCCGTCAAGGTAAGGGATTTTTCGTTATGTCAAGTAGCTCTGAACTTATTCGTGAACAGTTAATACGAGAAGTAGAATCAAATCTCAATAATGCAATACAAGCGGCACAAAGAGCGTCTATGACAGATAAAGAAATTATAAGTCTTTTGAGATTATTATTGGAGGTGGAAAAAAGTGAATAATTATTTGGAACTAAAGGATGTTAGTAAAAACTTTAATGATTTTAATCTAAAAAATATAAGTTTTACTTTACCAATGGGATATATAATGGGATTAATCGGCCCAAACGGTGCAGGTAAGACAACAACTATACAATTAATTCTAAATATGTTAGAAAAAGATGAAGGAGAGATTTTAGTTTTTGATATGGACAATGCTAAAAATGAAAATCTTATTAAGCAGAATATTGGTGCTGTATTTGATAATATATTTTATGCAGATAATTGGTCAATAAAAGATACTGAAAAAGCTATATCTATTTTTTATAAGGATTGGAATCACGATATTTTTAAAAGTATGATAACCAGATTTAATCTACCTCTAAATAAAAAAATAAGTGAATTGTCTAGAGGTATGCAAATGAAACTTATGTTATCATGTGCATTTTCTCATAATGCTAAGTTGCTTATACTTGATGAACCCACAAGTGGGCTTGATGTAGTAACTCGTGATGAACTTTTGGAAATTCTACAAGACTACATAAAAGATGGAGATAGAAGTGTATTATTCTCTACTCATATTACTACTGATTTAGAAAAAATTGCTGATTATATCACTTTTATAAATAATGGAGAATTATTTTATACTGGAAGTTTGCAAGATTTATTAGAAAAGTTTAGATTAATTAAAGGAATACCAAGAGATTTAACAGATACACTTAAAAAAGATATTATTGGTCTGCGTGAAACAGATATTGGATTTGATGGATTAATTCATACAAATGATACTGTTAAATACAATAGCTGTATCATAGATACTGCTACTATTGATGATATAGTTATAAAAGTTAGCAAGAGAGGTGTAATAAGATGACCGATTCAATTAAATTTACTAAACTAGATATTTTTACAATGAAATCCTATTTTAATATGAATTTAGTTTTGTTAGCTGTTATAATGCTTTTTTCATATATGGGCTCATCAACATTAACACTTTATATTACTTGTTCTTGGTTTGTTGCCCTTATGATTTCTAACATTTTTGCTATAGAAGAAAAAAATAACTTAAGTCGCTTATATGCTACTCTTTCGATTAAATTAAAAGATATAGTTTTTGGTCGCTATATTTTCATTTTACTTAACTTTGTATTTACAGTATTTCTAATTACTGTACTTTCAATAATAGTATTATTTTTAAAAAGTGAACCTATTGATATTCAAGAAATTATACTAGGAATAAGTACTTCTTTTTTAATTTTTTCTGCTATAGTGGGAGTTCAAATACCTATCTTTTTTAAGATGGGATATCTAAAAGCAAGATTTTGGTCATTAATTCCATATATCATTGTATTAACATTAGTCTTAATGACTTCATTGATTGATAAAATATCATTCGTAATAGATTTTATAATAGGCAACCAAGGCATATTTTCTATTTTGGAGCTTATTTCTAGTTTTATTATTTTAGTAGTATCTTATAAAATATCTTTCTTATTATATAAAAGTAGACGATAATGTAATGATTAAACTTCAAAAATACATATTTTATACTTTGTTTATTTTTTATAAGATATATTAAATATTTATCCAATATAATTATATAAAAAACCAAAGATTTATATACATATATGTAAAAGTAAATCTTCTGTACATTGTAAGAATTCAATCATAATAAAATTTCTAATTGGATTCTTACAATGTACAGAAGATTACATATTTTATGTAAACATAGTATTTCTATTAGTTATTTATATATTCTTTTTTATATGCTCAAGATTCACTTTGAAAGTTTTTTCATCTTTTTGAACTTTAAAATTATCATTATCATTAGGTAAAACCGTTATAATACTATCTTTATATTCAGACTTATCAATCTTTAAACTTAATCCTGTCTTATTAGAATCACCATATATATAACAAATAGGTTTTTTATTACTCATAAATACCATTTGCACCATATCCTCACTATCTGTTGGTATGATATTTCTCCATTTATATCCTACAGTTTTATATATTGTTTCAACAGGTGTATATGGTTTAAATACATATAGTTTATCCCATTTAAAAGGAAGCACTTTTCCTAAGCTAATTTCTTTAGTTTTGCCATCTAGACTAAAAATACTTCCAAAAAATTCACCAACTCTATCCATTTCTTGATTTTTTTCAAACGTGGATAACTCACTAGATTTATCAACAACATTCCATTTATCATTATTTTTTTCTAGTTTAAAGTTAATTTTAGAAACACATTCTCCATGTTTTCCTGGTTGCGTAACTATAACTTTTTCTCCTAAATTATTTTTATAGTCATGTTGTTTAATTTGAACATGTGTATGTCCAGCTACTATTGCATCAATACCATCAACGTTTTGAGCCAAATCTTGTATTCTATTTCCTGGATTTTTAGGTTTTTTAGGTTTCTCACCTGAATGTACTACAGAAACTATAATATCTACTTTATCTTTTTTCATTACATCAACCCATTTTTTTGCACCATCTACTAAGTCATTCATATATAGTTCACCATTATAACCTCCTTGGTCTTTTAACTCTAAAGAATTAGAATCCACATTTTCTCCAACTTCTTTTATTGTAAGACCTAGAATACCTAATTTAACATTACCTTTAGGAGTATTAATATTTTTTATTATATATGGCTTTGTGTAACTACTCCCATCTTTCTTATACGTATTGGCTGATAATACATTAATATCCTGTTTATTAAAATCAGATATCATATTATCTAAATAAAATTTAGAGTTAGATACAAATTCATGATTTCCAAGAACTACAGAATCATAACCTATTTCTTTCATTTCTTTTGCAATAGGAGCTTCTACATACTTTTCTGTTTTATTATCAATGTCAGTTCGTCTATCATCAAAATATTTTTCCATAGTTGAACCAATTGGTCCACTATCAAAGAAATCTCCTGCATCTACTAGAGTTATATTTTTATCTTTTTCTCGTTCTTCTTTTATATAAGAAGTTAACTCATAAGGTAGGTTTCCATGTAAATCGGTAGTTGCTAATACATTTATTTCTGTTGTTTGTTTTGAAGTGCATCCATACATTAGTAGTATAGATAAAAAAGTAATACCTATAATTATTTTATTCTTCATAAATCCTCCAATTTTATTTTTTTAAGTATAAATCTTAATTTAATCCTCTATTATATTTAATTTATAATAAAAATCTAGTATCAATAATACTACACTAATATATAAAAGTCATCTATATATTACATAAAAGCTTACTTATATACCAGAATATGCTCTTGTTTACATAAAAAAAAGTCACTCATAATAGTAACTTTTTTAATACACCTTTAGACATTATCATCAAAGTCAATTATATAATTCCCTCAATTTTCACAATAAAATAACTCTATAAGATTATAATAAATCTATCTATAGATAAGATATTAATCTTTTACATCTCATTTAATTTTCTTTTTAAGTCTTCAACATATTGTATTTGTATTTTTTTTAAATTCATAAAGAGATAAGATAAAACTTTTATAATAGGATTTTTAACATATATATTTTCTATAAACACTATTTTAGTTTTTTCATTCTCTTCAGAAAATTCACCTTGCCAATTACCATAGAAAAATTTATTTTCCATGTTAAATTTATAAAGCTTATTTTTAGTTTTTTCTGTAACAGTAAATTTTGTACTGTTTCCATCCTTATTGTACTCAATAAAAGTACTTCCATCATCAAATACTTCAATTTTACTTATATCACTTCTCCATTTATAATCACGATTGTCTGTAACTATATTCCAAACTGTTTCCACATCTGCATTAAAATAAGCTGTTATCTCAGATACTCTACATTTTTTCATAAACTCCTCCTATTTTTTATTGGAACCCAAATTTCACTAACATAATTATCTTTATTACTATCTCCTTCAAGGTAAAGTTCAAAATTGAAATCAGCAACTGGTTCATAGCTAGAGCATTGGAAAAACTCACTATATATTTTTACCCATAAGTTTTGAATAGAATTTGGCATGGCACCTGTACACTTAAAAATAGCCCACTTATGAGAAGGTATTTTAAATAAGGTAAATTTATCATTTTTAGGTTTTTCATCTGTCTCAACAGCTGCATAATAATTAAATAATTGTTTGTTTTGTGAAACTGCCATTTCATCTATTCCTAAAATCCCACCTTTTGTAATAGTGTTTTCTTTTACATAAGAAATTAGTTCTCTATACAAACTACTCTTAAACAAGTCTTGCCAAAACCTTGGTATTTGTTTTCTAAATACATCTTCATCTTTCGAAAATTGTTTTTTTAAAGCAATTACTGAAAATTCTCCCTCATCGACAATTTTGTAATCTAAAGTATTTCCTCCATCTAAAGATATTTTTAATGTTATCTTGCTAAATGATTTTAGGCTTGAATTTCCTTTTCTAGCAATAGATGGCGTTATTCCATGAAATCTAACAAAGGCTTTAGTAAAGCTTTCTGCTGTTTCGTAACCATATTTAAAAGCTATGTCTATAATTTTACTATTTGAAGTAGTTAATTCAAGCCCAGCTAGTGTTAATCTTCTATTCCTAATATATTCACCAACAGATATACCTACTAATACACTAAACATTCGTTGATAATAAAACACTGACATATTTGTATACCTTGCTAAATATTCATAATCTAACTTTTCTAAAATATTTTCTTCAATATAATCAATAGATTGTTGTAATCCATCTAGCCATTTCATTTCATATGTACCCCCATATTTTATAATAAATTCTCTAAATTTTCTTGTCTTTTTGTGCAAAGATTTATCTGTTTAAATTATAGCAAAAAACAGCAGACTGCCATAGCTTTAAAGCCATAGCAGTCTGCTGTTGATTATATATACTAGTTAATATTAATTTTAAACAGACATACTTTATATATTTTCCTCATATTTTGAGATTCTCTTAACTAATTCATCTCTCAATTTTCCTACTTCATCAAATCTCATATTCGGACTATAGTAACTTTCTATAATATCATGTTTTGATTTAGCTCTCTTAAGATTTAAAATTGACCAACAAATTAAGTCATCTAAAACTTTCTCATCAAATTTAATATCTTCTTCGTATTTAAGTAATTTTTCTCTATTTAAAAATTGATTCAAATCAATTGTATCTTCATCTTTAAAAATACTGCTTATAGTTATTCCTATATCTAAATCAGTTAATAATATAGTTTCAATTTTTTCAGGAATAAGCGGATAGTGATAAACTTCTACATTCAAACCTTTCTCAATTGCTTTTTTGTACACTTTACTCAAAAGTGTAGTTTTCCCAGAGCCTATTTCCCCTGATAAATAATAAACCTTCTCTACATCCTTTAAAATATGTTCTGTATAATCTAAGCATCCTACAGGAGTTATCCCTGAGCCAAATAAATGCTTTTCTTTCTTTAACTTTCCTGTACTATCTACTCCATCAAATAATCTTTTTATGAATTCTTCTGTAACTAAATTTACTTTTCCATAGTCCATACAGTCAGAATATTTTTCCTCGATATCTCTAAAAATTGGCTCTGCTGATTTTAAAAATTTAAATGCTCTTTTAAAAGCATTACTAATATCTTTATCATAGTTTGAAATTTCTTGTCTATTTTTTTCTAACTCCTCTGTATTCCAGTAATCTCCTAAATTAATTATTTCGTCCAAAGCACCTGGGAGTTTAGGGTCTACAGTATGTGGAGCAGTTGCATCCATAAGTACCACGCCTAGTTTCTTTATAACTACACCATCCAACGAACTTGGGTCAGAAGGGCAATGATATAATTCAATATCATATCCTCTATGCAAAAACTCTTTATAAATTTTTTTCATTAGTGAGGATTTTCCTACTCCAGGTCCACCCTTTAAACAAAAAACTCTTTTTACATTTTCCGGAATTATATAGTCAAAAAAAGAATATGAGCCTTGTGATGTGTTTCCACCTGGAAATGCCTTTTTTATCTTTCCTTCCATATTAGCGCCTCCTCATAATTTACCATACCTCTTAATTAAGATATTAATATTATACGAGTTTTGTTACAGCTTTATGCTTTTACTAAATATAAAACTTATCATTCAGCAATGACAATAACTTATTTTACTTAATTTCAATCTATTATTTTACTCTAATTTAGATTTTGTCCAAAAGTATAATAAAACCTTCTATATTGTGGTGTAACTGTCTGTGTTGCTTAAATCTAATTGTCTCGATTGTTATTTTATGTTAAAATAAAATTAAAAAATACATCTGTTTTTCTTCAGAAATGGGTGAAATTCCCTATCGGCGGTAAAAGCCCGCGAGCCTTATGGCAGAATTTGGTCAAATTCCAAAGCCGACAGTAAAATCTGGATGGTAGAAGAAAATAGTATACGAGTACCTTTATGTAATTTTACATGAGTAATCTATACAAATCCTTCAACTACCGCATTTATTCATGAAAATAAACATATTCTAAGGTACCTAAGACATAGGTGCTTTTTTGTTGTTTATTTTGTAACTATACTGTACTTATAAAACAAAATCTACTATGTAAAAGATTGGGGTGTTATCAGTGAAACAAAAATGGATAGTATTAATTATCATCTGTATTGGTGTATTTATGTCTACTCTTGATGGAAGTATACTAAATATCGCAAATCCTACAATTGCTGCCGACTTTAAAATTAATATGTCGCAAATCCAATGGGTAGTTACAGCTTATATGTTGGTTGTAACAGCTACTATGTTGTTTTTTGGGAAACTTGGCGATAAGGTGGGTTCAAATTATCTATATACGTTAGGATTTTTTGTATTTACAATAGGTTCCTTTCTATGTAGTATATCTAATAACCTAACAACATTGATTTTATCAAGAATATTTCAAGCAATTGGAGCAAGTATTTTAATGGCAACTGGACTTGGTATAGTTTCTAATGCATTTCCAGCAAATGAGAAGGGAAAGGCTATAGGAATTACTGGAGCAGTAGTTGGGATAGGGAATATGAGTGGTCCTGTAATTGGTGGAATACTTTTAGAGCACTTTGGATGGCCTTCTATCTTCATAATCAATATACCTATTGGTATTATAGCAGTCTTTCTTGGAATAAAATTTCTACCAAAACCTATTTTAGATGAACAAAACAAAAGTTTCGATATTCCAGGACTTCTATTATTTGCATCTTGTACCACACTTATCTTACTTGCAATGAATGGAGAAGGAAATACAAAATGGTATCTAGGAATAATAGCAATTATAGCATTTTTAATGTTGGTATTAAGAGAAGTAAAATTTGAACAAAGTTTTATTGATTTACCTTTGTTTAAAAATAGAAATTTCACTATAGGCAATATTATTGGAATAGCTTGTTATTTTCCTCAAATGGCAGTATCTTTTCTACTTCCTTTTTATCTAGAGCAACTAAAAAATTTATCTCCTATGATGGCTGGTTCTGTCATGACTGTTCATCCACTTATTATGGTACTTATAGCACCTATTTCCGGTTCTCTTTCTGACAAACATGGTGCAAAAAATATTCTGACTGTATCTTTTTCATTTATGACTATTGCTCTGGTTGGAATGGCACTTTTAAAAGCTGATTCTCCATTATATCTTTTGATTCTATGCTTAATTATTTTTGGCTTTGGATTAGGTTCTTTTAGTTCACCAAACAATAGTAGTATCTTGGCAGACGTTCCTCCTCAAAAACAAGGATATGGGGGAAGTTTTCTTGCAACTGTTCGTAATTTGTCATTTGCTCTTGGAACAGCCTTTTTCAGTAGTTTCTTTGCACAAAGACTTACATATCATCAAAAGTCTACAAGTCATACACTAGCTTATGTTGCGGCTAGTAATCAATCTTACTGGATTGCAGCATCAGTATGCTTTATAGGACTCATACTTACCGTTTGCTTTATGAGAAAGACAGAAAAATCTACTTCTTAGTCAAAATTCATTACTAATTATATAAGTCAGTAAATCTTTAAACAAACTAATTTTATTAATTTTATTAATTTCTAACAATAATTACCGATATTTATTGCTTATAAACAACAAGGATGCCACAAAATTTCCCTTAAAAACATTTTGAGGCATCCTTTATTTCATTTTAATATATATAAACACTTAAAATTAATCTACTGTTATTTCATATCCATGTTGATTGTATTGACTTACAATTTCTTCCCAAAGTTCTTCAACACCAGTCTTTTTTAGCGAAGAAACAGGAATTACTTTTTCACTACTCTCCATTTGCAATTTCTTTCTTATAATACTTATATGCTTTTGATATTGTCCTCTAGATATTTTGTCTGCCTTAGTTGCAATAACTACACAGTTATATCCAAAATGTTTTATCCATTCGTACATAAGTTTATCGTCTGCTGTAGGTTCATGTCTAATATCTACAAGTAGGAATATAGAACATAATTCTTGTCTACTTTCTAGATATCGTTCCATTATACCTCCCCATTTTTCTTTTTCAGATTTGGCTATTTTAGCATACCCATATCCTGGAAGGTCTACAAAATAAAATTCGTTATTTATAAGATAAAAATTTATAGTTCTAGTTTTTCCTGGTGTTTGACTAGTTCTAGCAAAGTTTCTTCTATTAAGTAATGTATTTATTATTGATGATTTTCCAACATTTGACCTACCAGCCAGAGCTATCTCTGGGATACCTTCTGCTGGATACTGTGATTTATTCACAGCACTCATAGTTATCTCTGAACTTCTAATTTTCATTTTTTTCACCACTCTTTAATAAAGCTTGTTCTAATACTTCATCCATATGCTCTACAAGCACAAACTCCATCTTTTCTTTTACATTTTCTGGTATCTCATCTAAATCAGCTTCACACTCTTTAGGAATTAGAACTTTTGTTATGCCAGCTCTATGAGCTGCTAATAGTTTTTCCTTAACTCCTCCTACAGCTAACACTCTACCTCTTAAAGTTATTTCTCCTGTCATAGCTATATTACCTGGTACAGGTCTCTTAGTAAGTGCTGAAATCACTGCAAGTGCCATAGTTATACCAGCTGATGGTCCATCTTTTGGAACAGCACCTTCTGGAATGTGTATATGAATATCATTAGTTTTATAAAAATCAGGGTCTATATCAAACTTGTCCACTATTGATCTTATATAAGAAATACCTGTCTTAGCAGATTCTTTCATAACATCTCCTAGTTTTCCAGTTAATACAATTTCACCCTTTCCTTTAAGCACATTTACCTCTACTTCAAGGGTAACTCCACCAACTGCTGTCCATGCAAGTCCATTTACAAGCCCTATTTGAGGATTAAGCTCTGCAAGTTGGTATTTAAACATATCTTTTCCAAGATATTTTTCTAAGTCAGACTTATTTACAACAACTTCTTCAAGTGTTGGGTCCTCAACATATTTTTTGGCAATTTTTCTACAAACTTTACCAATAGTTCTTTCTAATGTTCTTACTCCAGCTTCTCTTGTATAATGATTTATTATGCTTCTTAAAGTTTCATCATCCATTTTTACAAAATTCTCTTTTAAAGCATGCTCTTTAATTTGTTTTGGAAGTAAGTATTGTTTTGCTATATTTAACTTTTCTTCTTCTATATATCCAGATACTTCTATTACTTCCATTCTATCCAATAATGGTCTTGGAATATTGCTTAAACTGTTTGCTGTTGTAACAAATAGTATCTTTGATAAATCAAAAGGTATTTCTAAATAGTGGTCCACAAAATCCTTATTTTGCTCTGGGTCCAATACTTCCAGCATAGCTGAAGCTGGGTCACCTTTATAATCTGCTGCCATTTTATCTATCTCATCAAATAAAAACACAGGATTTTTAGTCTGAGCTTCTTTGACTCCATTAATTATTCTTCCTGGAATAGAACCTACATAAGTCCTTCTGTGTCCTCTTATTTCGGCTTCATCTCTAACGCCACCTAAAGATATTCTTACAAATTTTCTATTTAATGCTCTTGCTATTGATTTGACTATAGATGTTTTCCCTGTCCCTGGAGGTCCAACTAGACATATTATAGGACCTTTAAGTGATTTAGCAAGAGTTCTTATGGCTAAATACTCTAATATTCTTTCTTTAACCTTCTCCAGCCCGTAATGGTCCTCATCTAGTATAGCTTGTGCTTTAACTATATCTAGTTTATCCTTTGTTTCTTTATTCCATGGTAATGAAAATATAGTATCCAAATAATTTCTACTTACAGATACATCTGGAGACATTGAAGATATCTTTGAAAATTTATCAATTTCTTTTTCTATTTTCTCTTTAGTAGTTTTAGGTGCTTTTATTTTTTTAAGCTTTTCTCTATACTCATCTGCTTCAGAATTTATATCTTCTTCCTCACCTAATTCCTTTTGTATAGCTTTTAATTGCTCTCTAAGATAGTATTCTTTTTGAACTTTATTCATTTGTTTTTTAACTCTTAAAGTTATCTTTTTTTCTATTTTTAATATATCTATCTCTTCTAGTAATATAGAATATATAAGTTCAAGTCTTTTCTTAATATCAAATTCTTCTAATATTTCTTGTTTCTGACTTGATTTTAGATAAATATTTGCAGCTATTGTATCTATAAATCTATCTACATCTTCTATATCAGCTAAAGATATCAATATTTCTGGTGATACTCTATTTCCAATATTTATATACTCTTCAAAAGCATCAAATACATTTCTTACAAATGCTTCAATTTCAACTTCTGTTTCACTATCTAAATTATCACTATCAAAAACAATTTCTTCTATTACTGCTCTAAAGTATCCTTCTTCTTGCTCTATTTTTTTAACTCTACCTCTTGATACACCCTCAACCAAAACACGAACTGTATCTCCTGGTAATTTTATCATTTGTTTAACTTTACAAATTGTTCCTACATGATAAAAATCCTCTTCACCTGGTTCATCAACATCTGCTTCTTTTTGAGATGTTAAAAATATAAGTTCTTCATCCATCATAGCTTGGTCTAAAGCTTTAAGAGATATTTCTCTTCCTATATCAAAATTTAATATCATATATGGAAATATTGCTAATCCCCTCAAAGGGATTAATGGTAATTCATGATCTATTTTAGTATAATTTTGTTCCATCAACATTACTCCTTTTCTAGTTTAATTATTTTGCATTTTATATTATATATTTGCACATGTTAATTTTCAACATTAACAATAACTTCTTGGCATATTATATTATTATTTTATTATGATATAATATTAATGTTAGTATACTTAGATGTTATTTATCATTTGGAGGTTTCTATTATGTTGAAATTGTTTTTAACCTTTTTAAAAATTGGTGCGTTTACATTTGGTGGTGGATACGCTATGGTTCCTCTTATACAAGATGAACTTGTAAACAAACAAAAACTTTTAGAGCAGGAAGAATTTATCGATTATCTATCCATAGCTCAAAGTTATCCTGGAGTACTAGCAATTAATATATCTGTATTATTAGGATATAAGCTTTATGGTATACCAGGAGTTCTTATATGTACCCTAGGCTCTGCTCTACCGTCATTTTGTATAGTCTTAGTATTGTCATATTTATACTTTAAAAATTCCTCATCTAAAATTCTAGATGGATTTTTTAAAGGAGTTGCGCCTGTAGTAATAGCTCTTATATTGTATTCTTTTACAAGCATGTTTAAGAAACTGCCAAAGTCTAAAACTAACATACTACTATTAATTATAGCAGTTTTATCTGTTGGTGTATTCAATATAAGTCCTATTTATTTAATAATTGGAGGAGGTGTATATAGTCTATGTCAGAAATAACACTACTCTTCTTAATATTCCTTAAAATAGGAGCCTTTAGTTTTGGTGGTGGTTATGCTATGCTACCATTTATTCAACAAGAATTTATATCTAAATACCACCTTATAACTAATCAAGAGTTCTTAGATTTACTTGCTATATCACAATCTACGCCAGGTCCTGTAGCAATAAATAGTGCTACATTTGTTGGATTTAAGACTGCTGGTTTTTTTGGTTCTTTATCTGCAACTATCGGTGTTACAGTATTTGCATTAGTAGGTTTAACCATTATATCAAAGTTATTTGCTAAGTTCAAAAATAATAAAAAGGTAGAGAATTTATTAATGGTACTTAGACCAATTACTCTAGGTTTTATACTGTCAGCCGCTTTTTCATCTGCAAAAGAAGTTAATTGGGACTTATATGGAATAATCGCATTTGCAGCATCATTCTATCTTCTATATAAGGGAAAAATTGGCTCTATTGCAATTGTATTCGTCTTTGGTATTATAGGTATTCTACTCACATTTTTATCATAATAATACCTAATTTCATATTAGCATAAAAAAAGGAGCCTTTTAAAGCTCCTTTTCATCATCTTATGCACTTTCCTCTTGATCCTTAAGTACTATGATAGGATTTACTGAGTCTTCGTTCACAGATTTCTCTGTTACTATAACCTTCTTTATATTATCTCTAGATGGTACTTCAAACATAGTTTCCATCATTACACTTTCAACTATACTTCTAAGTCCTCTAGCTCCTGTATTTCTTTCTATAGCCTTTTTAGCTATTGCACGAAGAGCATCATCTTCAAATTCTAGTTCAACATCATCTAACTCTAATAATTTCTTATATTGTTTTACTAGAGCATTTTTAGGTTGTTGTAGTATTTGCATTAGTGCATCTTCATCCAGCAATTCTAAAGTAGCTAAAACTGGTATTCTTCCTATAAATTCAGGTATTATACCATACTTTAATAAATCCTCTGGAAGTACTTTTTCATATAACTTCCCTAAATCTAATTCTTTTTTACTTTCTATCTTAGCTCCAAATCCTAGTGTCTTATCTCCACCACGTTTTTGGATTATCTTTTCTAGCCCATCAAAAGCTCCACCTAATATAAATAATACATTTGTAGTATCTATCTTTAAAAATTCTTGATGAGGATGTTTTCTTCCTCCTTGTGGTGGGACATTTGCAACAGTACCTTCTAATATTTTTAAAAGAGCTTGTTGAACACCCTCTCCACTAACATCTCTAGTTATAGATGGATTTTCAGATTTTCTTGCAATCTTATCTATCTCATCTATATATATTATACCTCTTTCAGCTTTTTCTATATCAAAATCAGCAGCTTGAATAAGTTTTAAAAGTATATTTTCAACATCTTCTCCAACATATCCAGCCTCAGTTAGTGATGTAGCATCTGCCATTGCAAAAGGTACATTTAAAGTTCTAGCTAAAGTCTGTGCTAATAATGTCTTACCAGAACCTGTAGGCCCTAATAAAAGTATATTACTCTTTTGGATTTCTATATCCTTGCTACTAGACTTTTTACTATATATTCTCTTGTAATGATTGTAAACTGCAACTGATAAAGCTTTTTTAGCTTTTTCTTGACCTATTACATAATCATTTAAGATATTCATCATTTCTTTTGGTTTTGGTAAAGATGTAGTATCTTCATCTATAGTATCTTCTATTTCTTCTTGAATAATTTCGTCACAAAGTTCAACACACTCATCACAAATGTATACATTTGGACCTGCAATTAATCTTCTTACTTGATCTTGATTTTTACCGCAGAATGAACACTTTAATTGTCGTTTCTCTTCGTATTTAGACATATTAACACCTCTCTCTATCTACGGTCTCTTTGTAAATACTTCATCTATTAAGCCATATTCCTTAGCTTCTGATGCACTCATGAAGTTATCACGTTCAGTATCCATTTTGATTTTCTCTAATGGCTGACCAGTTCTTTCAGATAATATTTCATTTAAAGTTTCTTTTATTTTTAAAATTCTCTTTGCGTGAATTTCTATATCTGTTGCTTGACCTTGAGCTCCACCTAGTGGTTGATGTATCATTATCTCACTATTTGGTAGTGCTAGTCTTTTTCCTTTTGCTCCTGCTGCCAACAAGAATGCTCCCATAGAAGCAGCCATACCTATACATATAGTACTTACATCTGGTTTGATGTATTGCATAGTATCATATATAGCCATTCCAGAAGTTATACTTCCTCCTGGAGAATTTATATATAAATGTATATCTTTGTCTGGGTCTTCAGCTTCTAAGAATAATAGCTGTGCTACTATAAGCCCTGCTGTGGCATCATTAACTTGATCTCCTAAGAAGATTATTCTGTCCTTTAATAGTCTAGAGAAGATGTCATAAGATCTTTCTCCTCTTCCTGTTTGTTCAACAACTACAGGTACTAATGCCATGGTTTCATACCCCCTTTATTCTATATAATTTACAGTAGCTTTTTTAAGCTACTGTAAATTATTTTACGCATTTAACTAAATTATATTTGCACAACATTATATACTAAACATTCTATAACGTCAACTATATTAGTTATAGCGGTTATTTTATTAAGCTATTGTCGCACTTTCAACTAATAAGTCTATTGTCTTTCTTATTTTTATTTGTCCTTTTATATCTTCCTTATCAGCATCTCTTAAAGTAGTTTCTATTTTTTCTACTTCCATATTGTAAGCAGAAGCCATTTTTTCTAATTCAGCTTTAAATTCTTCTTCTGTTGCTTCAATTCCTTCAGCTTTAGTTATTGCTTCCAATACTAGAGAAGATTTAACTAATTTTTTAGCATCTTCTTTTCTTTCTTCTCTTAATTCTTCCATAGTTCTACCAGTCATCTCTAGTAATTGTTGTAATCCAAATCCTTGATATTGTAATTGGTAGTTAAGTTCGTTTAACATATTATCTATTTGATGTTCTACCATAACTTCTGGTATTTCTATTTCTGTATTTTCAGCAACTTTTTCTACTACTGAATTTCTAATTTCTGCATCTGCTTTATTTTTAGCTTCTTCTTCTAATTTAGCTCTTACATCTGCTTTTAATTCATCTAAAGTATCAAATTCACTAGTATCTTTAGCAAATTCATCATCTAATACAGATAATTCTTTTACTTTTACATCATTTACTTTTACATTAAATACAACTGGCTTTCCAGCTAAATCTTCTGAGTGGTATTCTTCTGGGAAAGTAACATTAACTTCAACTTCTTCACCAGCTTTTTTACCTACTAATTGCTCTTCAAATCCTGGTATAAATGTGTTTGAACCTATAACTAAGTTATAATTTTCACCTTTACCACCATCAAAAGCTACACCATTGTCAAAACCTTCAAAGTCTATTATAGCTGTATCTCCATCTTCTAAAGCTTTGTCTTCAACACTTACTAATCTAGCATTTTTTTCAACCATTTCTTGTAATTTAGCTTCAACATTTTCATCACTTACAGTATTCTCAACCTTAGCTACTTCTATACCCTTATAGTTTCCTAATTCAAACTCTGGTTTAACTTCAACATTAAGAACCATAACTAATCCATTGTCTTTGCTTATTTCTTCTATATCTAAATCTGGATTGTCTATTGGATCTATATCTAATTCCTTGATAGCTTCTGGATAAACTTCTGGGAATAACACTTCTATAGCATCATTATAGAAGATACCTTTTCCATATTGAGTTTCTATAACAATTCTTGGAGCTTTACCTTTTCTGAATCCAGGTATATTATATTTGCTTTTGCTTTTATTATAAGCCTTATTTACTGCTGCTTCAAATTTATTGTTATCTACTGTTATTTTTAAAGTAACTTTATTACCCTCTTTTTTAATTAGTTCTGCTTTCATCCTTCTAATCCTCCTAGTGATATTTATGTAATACCCGATAATGGTATCATAATTCATTCTATTTATAATTCAACCACTTAATTATATCACATAAGTTTTTTTATTTACAAGTGTTCCATTAATATCGTTGTACTTATTTGATAAAATTTAATTTTTTGAGTGTTTTTTGCTATTTTTTTAGATAAATACACCTTTATATGCGTATTTCCTCTATATTTATATCATCTTCTTCTATCTCCATAATTACAAAACTCTTATACGATACTCCTCTTGGAAGTGAAGTACTTCCAGGATTTATGTAAAGCACACCATTTTTAATTTCTCTAAATGGAGTATGAGTATGACCGAATATAACTATGTCAGCATTAACTTCAGTAGCTTTATTTTCTAACATTTGTGTTCCATATTTTACACCATACTTATCACCATGGCATAAAAATATAGTCTTATTTGCTACTTCAAAGACAAGTTCTTCTTCTATAGCATCAAAATCACAATTTCCTTTAACTGCAATAATTCCCACTTTAGTCATATTATGAAGATATCTTGAGTCTGTAAAGTTGTCTCCTGCATGAATTATTAAGTCACATTCTTCTAAATATGGTATTGTCTTTTCCATATTTTTAATCATCATATGTGTATCACTTATTATGCCTATTCTCATTACTTCACTACCCTTTTCATAAACTCTTGTTTCATAATCTTTAGTCCATTTGCTCTGTGGCTGATTGAATTTTTTATAACACTAGGTATTTCACCAAAAGTTTTATTATATCCCTTTACTATAAACAAGCTATCATATCCAAAACCATTTTTGCCCTTTTCTTCAAAGCCTATCATTCCTTCACAAATTCCTCTTACTACAAATTCTTTTCCATCTGGAAAAACTACTGCTATTGCAGAGACAAATCTTGCATTTCTTTTACTCATTGGCACATTTTGCATGGCTTTTAATAGCTTTTCTCTATTTTCTTCATCTGTAGCATGCTCTCCTGCATATCTAGCTGAATAAACACCTGGTTTTTTGCCTAATGCATCTACCTCTAAACCAGAATCATCTGCTATAGCTATAAGTTTAGTTTTTCTAGCTATTGTTCTAGCTTTTATCAATGCATTATGCTCAAATGTTTTTCCATCCTCTATTATTTCTATACCTGCTAAATCAACATCTTTTAGAGAATATACAGTATATTCAAAGTCCTTTAAGATTGCACCTATTTCTTCTAACTTATGAGCATTATTAGTAGCAATAACAACTTCATTGCCATAATCCATACCTAATATCTCATCTGCTATTTCACCTAAAACATCCCTTTGATGCCTTATTAGTTCTTTATTCCCTTTTTCTCCTAACTCTAACAATAAATTTAAATCTTTTCTTGAAAAAGGTTTCTCTTCACCAGTCCCCTGTACTTCTACAAACTCACACTTATCAGTCATTATTATATTCATATCTACCTGTGCTTTAGAATCTTCTTCGTAACATAAATCTAGCATATGAGTTTCATTTACTATTCCGACACTAATTGCAGATACAAAATTTGTTATTGGCATTTCTTTTAATGTTTTTGCTTTATATAATTTATAGATTGCTTCTGCAACTGCTACAAACGCCCCAGTTATAGATGCAGTTCTAGTTCCACCATCAGCTTGAATCACATCACAATCTACCCAAATAGTTCTTTCTCCTAATTTATTTAAGTCTATAACAGACCTTATCGCTCTTCCTATTAACCTTTGTATCTCTTGAGTTCTTCCGTCGATTTTTCCTCTAGATGCGTCCCTTATTTTTCTCTGTTGAGTTGCCCTTGGTAACATTGAATATTCAGCATTTATCCACCCAGTACCACTATTTCTCAAAAAAGGAGGTACTTTTTCTTCCACTGATGCAGTACATATAACCTTTGTCTCTCCCATTTCTATAAGAACAGAACCTTCTGCGTACTTTGTATAATTTCTAGTAATCTTTACAGGTCTTATCTGTTCATTAGTTCTATCATAACTTCTGGTCATTTTTTATATCCTTTCCTAATCCTTAATATATTTTATAAATTTATTTTTATAAGTTTTAATTTTATTAATCTCATATAATGTCATTTTTCATAATTCGATAGCTTACTGAACTATTCTATCATTAATTATAGTAGTTTTCTACTAAATTAAGTGACTTTTTAGCCCTCTAATACAGCTTTTACTTCATCTTTCGATAATAAAGTTAATAATTCTAAAAATCTCTCTTCATCTATAACTTTAATTCCTAAATCATTTGCTTTTGTAAGTTTAGAGCCAGCTTCTTCTCCAGCTAAAACAAAAGTTGTCGATTTACTTACACTAGATGTAGCTTTTCCACCTCTTTTTTCTATCATATCTTTTGCATCATTTCTTTTTAATGTGGGAAGTGTACCAGTCAATACTATTTTCATTCCTTCAAATATTCTTTCTACTGTTTCACCTGTATTTTCTAATGATTTTGTATTTACTCCTACACTTTTTAGTTTTTCTATGACATTTATATTTTTATCTTCCTTAAAAAACTCAACAACACTATTTGCCATTATACTCCCAAATTCCTCTAAATCTTCTAATTGCTCAATTGTTGCAGAAATCACATCATCTAAATCTTTAAATTTTGAAGCAAGTATCTTAGCTGCCTTAACGCCTATAAATTTAATTCCTAAACCATTTATAAGTCTCCATAAATCATTTTCTTTTGACTTTTCTATTGAATTTATTAAATTATCAGCAGATTTTTCACCCATTCTTTCTAAATCAACTACATCTTCCTGTTTTATATAATATAAATCAGACACATCTTGAATTATTTTTTCATTTAGCAACAATGTAATTATAGATTCTCCTAAACCATCTATATTCATCGCGTCTCTTGATACAAAATGTATAATTCCCCTTCTTATTTGAGCTGGACAAGACATATTTATACACTTTACAGCAGCTTCTCCTTCTAATCTTACTGTTGGTTCTGAACAAACAGGGCATTTTTCTGGCATTTTAAAATCTACTTCCTCCCCAGTACGAGCTTCTTTTATAACTTCTAAAACTTGAGGTATTATATCTCCTGCTTTTTGAACCAATACTGTATCATTTATTTTTATGTCCTTCTCTTTTATATAGTCTTCATTATGAAGTGTTGCTCTACTTACAGTAGTACCAGCAAGTCTAACTGGTTCAAGTACTGCTGATGGTGTTATTGTACCAGTTCTTCCAACTTCTACTATTATATCTACTATTTTAGTTTTTTTCTTTTCTGCTGGAAATTTATATGCAATTGCCCATCTTGGGCTCTTTGCCGTATATCCCATCTCTTCCCTTTGTTTTATATTATTTACTTTTATTACCATTCCATCTATCTCGTATTCTAAATTACCTCTATTTTCTGTCCAATGTTCAATATGTTCGATAACTTCATCTATATTTTTACAAACTTTATAATTTTGACTTACTGAAAAGCCTAGCTTTTCTAAATATTCTAAGGATTCGCTGTGACTTTTTAAGTCATAATCTTCTATATTTTCCATATTGAATACAAATATATCTAGTGGTCTCTTTGCAGTTAATTTTGAGTCTAATTGTCTTAATGAACCTGCTGCAAGATTTCTTGGATTAGCAAATAGTGGTTGTTCCTGTTCTTCTTGTTGTTCATTCACTTTTCTAAAGTTATCTTTTGATATATAGACTTCTCCTCTAACTATTAACTCTTTTTTTTCATCTATTTTAAGAGGTATGCTTTTGACCGTCATTAAATTTTGAGAAATATCTTCTCCCACAATCCCATCACCTCTAGTTGCTCCTTTTTCAAACGCTCCATTATCATAGGTAAAACCTACTGAAAGCCCATCTATTTTAAATTCAACAACATATTCAACATTGTCTCCCACATAATCCTGAACTCTCTTATCAAAATCTCTCAAATCTTGTTCTGAAAAAGCATTTGATAAACTCAGCATAGGAGTTTTATGTACAATTTGATTAAATTTATCTAATGGCTTACCTCCTACTCTATTTGTTGGAGAATCAACTCTCTTTAGTTCTGGATTTTGTTCTTCCAAAGATATTAGTTCTTTCATTAGCTTGTCATATTCGTAGTCCGATATCTCTGGGCTATCTTGGTTATAATACCTTTCATTATGATAGTTTATTTGTTCTATAAGTTTATTAATTTCATTTTTAACGCTCACTCTTAGCACCTCTTCATATTTTTTAAATTGAATCATTTTAAAATTTCCCTATAATTAATTATTTCCTATTTATATATTTTTTAGTATATCACTTTTTTGACTTTAAATTTATTACAAAAAAAACTCTTATAGTATCTCTAACAATACCAATAAGAGTTTTTTATTTTCATTAGAATTTTTATATATTTAATAACCTTTTGATATATCTACAACATTATCTACAGGTTTATTTTCTATTATATAATGTTTTAAATTATTATAGACCATATTAAATGTTCTCTCTTTATTTTTGTCAGACACCCAAGAGTTATGAGGAGTTACTATAACATTTTCAAGCTCCCATAGTTTATTATCTTTACTTAAAGGCTCACTTTCAAATACATCTAACGCTACACCTCTAAACTTCTCTACACAATCTTCTAAATCTTTCTGATTAATGGTGTTTCCTCTACCTACATTAATAAATACAGAACCTTCTTTCATAAGATTAAACATATCTTTATTTACTATTCCGTCTGTACTCTTTGTAGAAGGCATTGCTACGACTATTATGTCACATTCCTTAAATACAACATCCATATCTTCAGTAGAAAAACACTTGTCAAAGTATTTTTTATTACTTCCATCAGTATTGACTCCCCATATTTCTACACCAAAGGCCTTTAACCTTTTAGCTGCTTCTGATGATATAGTTCCTGTTCCAAGAAATCCAACCCTTTGACCATATAATTCTGATACAGAAAAATCCATTTTCCATTCTTTATTTTTCTGTTGTTTAAAAAATTTTGCACTATTTTTATAAATTTCTAAAATATACATAACAATGCTTTCACCAATAGGTATACTATACCCGCCTCTATTGTTAGCTATTTTGATATCTCTTTTTAACACATCTTCTTTTGGTATTTGGTCTATACCTACACTTGTTGTTTGTATATATTTTAAATTTTCCATTTTGGAAATATCTAGTCTGTCAAAAGGATTATATGTAACTAGCACATCTGCAGTGTTTACATCTTCATTATTTTCTATACTATCTTCAGAATAATGTATAACATCATATCCTAATTCATTTATTTTTTTAAATTTTTCTTCTCCATAATTTATTGTAAATAATACTTTCATTTTACTTTCCTCCATCCACTTATATTAAGATTTTTATATCTTACAGTATAATATGATACTTAACACATATTAGTTAAATTTATTAGAAGATGGTTCTAAAAACTAATTTACTTATGCTCAATTGTTTTTCCTGAAGACATAGCATTGCGTTCTTGAACTAAATTTTCTATTAAATTATTTAATGTCCAATCAATAGATGTCTCTGTTACCATTGCTGTAAAAGGTCTATTTATTCTTACTTTTTTCAATCCTTCTAAAAATGCATTTACTTGTGTGCTGGAAATATTATTAAATATTACAGACTTACTTTTAATTCCATTATCACATTCACTTGATATATTCCCATCCAAAATATCTCTTACTATGTTTTCACCATTTTTATCACTTAAAATGATATGGTCTCTTATTCCAGCAAAATTACTAACATTTTTAATTAATGATAATTCTTTTTGATTAAAATTTACAAACATAATACATTTCCTGCTGTGTATTTTATCTAGATTATTATTATTTATTTTTTCAAATGACATTTTATCCATCCTTTCATTTATCTATATATTTTAATTTACCCTATCTATTTAAAATAATCAATTTTTACAGATAATTTTTATATTAATACCCCAAATTACATACAACTAATTCATCTATCCAAAACTAATATATAAATTTAGAATAATTAGATTAATATTTACAAATTATAATCTAAAGGAGAGATATCATACCATGAAGACACTACTAAACAAAAATTTTAGCATTAAAAACTTTTCATCTGCTTGGATTATAGTACTTGGTTGCATGTTGATACAAGCTATACCATTTAGTATTGTAGCAAGTATACAGCCTCAGTTTATAAGTTATGTTGTAGAAGGAGAAGGTTTTAGATTAGCATCTTTTTCTCTAATATTTACTTTTGGTACTATTGCTTCAGCAATTGCTTCACCATTTATAGGTAAATTATTTTCCAAGGTCAATGTTAAGATATTATATTTATTAGGCTGTATAATTTCTAGCATTGGTTTTGCTACATTTTCTATATGTACTGAACTATGGCAATTTTATACAGTATCATGCATCGTACAAATTGGAGCTACAATTATATCTGCGATAGGAATACCAATTTTAATAAGTGCTTGGTTTGATGAAAAAAGTAAAGGAAAAGCTATGGGCTTTGCTTTTGCTGGTGGCTCTATTGGTAGTATATTTCTACAACAACTTGTAGTTCGTTCATTAGCATCTCAAGGATATAGCCGTTCTTATCTAACATTTGGAATTGTAGCACTAATAGTTGGTATACCTGTGACATTATTTATGCTTAAAATGCCTAAAGATACTAATGAGAAAATAAACTCTAAAATAAAAAATGATGAAACACCTAATAAAATATCCCCTTCAGTATGGGGTTATACGTTAAAAGAGGCTAAAAAGAATAAATATTTTTGGATTATGACAATTGGATTTGCTTTTGTAGGTATATATGTTTCATCATTATCTGTACAATATCCGACCTACCTTAGAAATTATATAAATCCAATTTTAATAGGAACAGTAGGTTCCACTTTTGCATTATTTGCTCTTATTGGTAATTTATTTGGAGGATTATTGTTTGATAAATTTGGTCAAATAAAACCACTGATTATATCTTTTATATTTGTACTTATAGCTACTTTATCATTACTATTTGTCGATAAATCTTCTAATCTTGCATTTGTATTTGCTATTTTAAAGGGTCTTTCTGTATTTGCTTATATGATAGGACCTGCTTATTTAACTGGTGCTTTTTTTGGTCAAAAGGAGTTTGGCAGTATTTTTGGAATTGTTCAGTTAATTTTTGCAATTGGATTTGCACTTGGTTCAACATTATTTGGATTACTCGTTGATAATTTTGGCTATAAATTCTCTTGGTCTATTATAATTTTATCAGTTATAGTCGCCTATGCTTTACTTATCACAGCTTCTATGGGAATGACAAAGTTAAATAAGAAAAGGTTAGATAAATTGGCACAATAATTAATTCTTAATCCCTATAAAAATTATACAAAAAAGATGGAGACTCTAATAACAACTAGAACTCCATCTTTTTATTAATTATATTATAATATAGCTAACTTTCTTTTATTTTTAACAGTATTATCTATATCCTCATCTTTAACTATAGTAAATGCTTTTGTTGGACATACATTTACACATGCTGGTCCTTCTGGTGAATCTATGCAAAAATCACATTTGTTTGCTGTCATTCTTTCTCTAAAGCAAAGCTTTCCTTTGTCTATATCTTTTAGTGTAACTATATCTATTGCTCCTATAGGACATGCCAGCATACAAGTCTTACATCCTATACAATTTTCTTCATTTATTTTTATTGTATTACCCACCCTAACTATACCACCATTTGGACAGGCCTTTGCACAAGGAGCATCCTCACAATGTCTACATTGTATTGGAGCACTAACTTCCTTTGTTTTTATGACAGAAAGTTTTGGATTAAAGTTTATCTCGTCTGGACTTTTGTAAAAAATATCTTCATCTGAATGTGCAACCACACATCCTATCATACAAGTTCTACATCCTATGCACTTATCAGGGTCTGCTATAACAAAATAATTCATTACTTAGCCACTTCCTTTCCTATACAGTATGTAGTGTGTAATAAATGATGAGATTTTTCTCCTAATGGCTCCACTAGATATTCATCATATAATTTTTTAATGTCAGAATTTTCATGAGATTTTCTAATTGCCAAGTGTTCATCATGCACATATGTTGCTTTTGTTCTATTTTCATAGGCTAATTCTTTATATTCTTCTAGTAAAATTTTTGGCTGACCTCCACCACTTACACATCCAACAGGACAAGTCATAACCTCTATAAAATCTATATCCAACTTTCCTTTTTCTAAATCTTCAAGTACTGGTATTACATTTTGCAGTCCACTTACTACACCAACTCTTAAGTCTAAATCTCCTACCTTAATAGTTGATTTTCTAAAACCACTTTCTCCTCGTACTTGTTTTACTTCTACATTAGGTATGCTTTCTCCAGTTATAAGCTCATAACCTGTTCTTATAGCTGCTTCCATAACTCCACCAGTAACACCAAATATAGTTCCAGCTCCACTGTAACTACCTAAAGGGCTGTCAAACTTTTCTTCTCTTAAATTTTTAAAATCAATTCCCATGTCTTTTATTAGGTAAGCTAGTTCTCTAGTAGTTAACACTACATCTACATCTCTATATCCACTAGAATCCATCTCTTCTCTATCACATTCATACTTTTTACATGTGCATGGCATTATAGAAACACTAAATATTTTAGATGCATCCACATTATTTATTTCTGCGCCATATGTCTTAAATATTACGCCACCCATCTGTTGAGGTGATTTACAAGAAGATAAGTGATTAGTTAACTTAGGATAATTTTTTTCCATAAATTTAACCCAAGCTGGACAACAAGATGTAAACATTGGAAGAGTTCCACCTTCTGTAACCCTCTTAATTAACTCACTACCTTCTTCCATTATAGTTAAATCAGCTGCGAAATTAGTATCATAAACTCTATCAAATTTTAATGCTCTAAGCGCTGCTGCCATTTTTCCAGCACCTAAATATCCTAGATAGTATCCAAAATCCTCTCCCAAAGCTACTCTAACTGCTGGTGCACATTGAACCATAGTAAATACATCTGGGTCACTTAAAGCTTTTTTTACCCTATCTACATCGCATACATTATGTGCTGCGAATATAGGTTCATTTATTGATTCTGGTATTTTTCGTTCTTGTTTTTTATCTTTCAAAAACTCAAATCCTTCATCTATAACTGAAGCATACGATTTACAAGTTTGAACACATTGACCACACATAACACATCTATCTGGGTTTATCTCTTGTGGTTTTCCTTCTTCCCCCTCAATAGCATTTACTGGACATACCTTTGAACATTCTCTGCATCCAGTACATAAATCTTTATCTATATTTATTATCATAAACGTCACCCCTTTATCCTTTATTTATTTGTCAACAATAAACTAAGTGCAGCTTGTCTATTCTTAGCTTTTTTGTCATCTATTGGAGTAACAAGTTTTAATGCATCTTGAGGACATGCGCTTATACAAGCTATTTTTTCATTGTCTTTACATAAATCGCACTTATACGCTATTTTTTTATTTTCTTCCAAAATTACTTGTTCTACTTCTTTACCATCTTTATATTGTGGAAGTAAATCTATAGCTCCAAAAGGACATGCTAGGAGACAAGTTTTACACCCTATACACTTTTCTTCATTAACAAACATGACATTGTTCTCTTTGTTTATAGCTTTTTGTGGACATGAATTTAGACAAGGAGCATCTTCGCAATGTCTACATTGTATTGGCATACAGAAAGTATCACCTTTTACTAAATAGAGTCTAGGTATAACTGGTATGTCAACTGTCCCAACCGTATATCCTACATTATTATGTTGGTTATGCATTGTAAAACAAGCTACTTCACAAGATCTGCAACCTGTACATTTACTTGGGTCTGCTATTACAAAAGAGCCTATTTTATTATTCATATTATCCCACCTTTCAATTTGTATATTTCTAAGTCCCTAGTTATTTTTATTATATATATTTATATATTTTAGTGTTTTTTCAATACTTATATTTCGCTTGCATTTTTTACACAAATTATATTTATTGGCATATACTTTGTCAGTATCATCAATTACTACTCCACACACTTCACATCTTGAATATTTTTTTTCTTCTTTATTAGCATACATACGCTTCAGTCTCACTTTTTGATAACTCTCTGTGAATTTGCATAGATATTCATTCGTCTTCCTCTTACAAATCCAATAAGAGTTATATTTAATTTTTTAGAAAGCTCTATTGATAAATTAGTTGGTGCTGATTTTGATATTACAATAGGAATTTGAGTCATAGCTGCCTTTAGTATCATCTCTAAAGATATTCTCCCACTTACAACTACAGTTTTATCTTTTAGTGATATTTCATTTAAAACACAAAACCCTATTGCTTTATCCATTGCGTTATGCCTTGCTACATCTTCACAGGTCACTATTTTTTTATCATTATCAAATATGGATACACTATGTACTCCACCTGTATTTTTAAATAATTCTGACGAATTTAAGTTTTTATCCATTATACTGTAAATCGCATCATAATTTATTTTTATATTACTCTCTACAGGAGCACAACTTATATAGTCTAGTGAGTTTAAAAATATAATTTGTTCCTCTTCATCCTTATGTCTCTCTTGAATAGTTACTTTTGTAACACGTTCCTTATCATTTATTTCTATATCTAATATGTCTTTTTTATTTTCTATATATCCCTTTGTTCTCAAAAAACCAACTACAAGCTCTTTTAAATTATATGGTGTACATAAAAATGTATTTATGTATTTATCATTTAAAATAAAGCTAAGTGGATATTCTGCAATTATTTCTTCATATTCATTTGATAAATCATGTTCATTTATTTTGCTTATTTCTAATTTAAAAGAATTCATGTATTCATAATCTACTAAACTATAACTGTTTTCAAAAACTTCACCTTTACTATTTTCTTGGGACTTAGTTTTTGAGTATATATTCTCCATAAGATATTTGCCCTTCCGCTTTTTATAAATCTTTAATCTAATAACTACTAAACATTTGTGGCAGTCATTTTATCTTTAAGACTTTGATATTCTTCTCTTACACATTTCTCTGCTAACTCTTGGTCATCAAGTTTTTCAAGTTTAACAGCACAATATTTGTATTCTGGTGTTTTAGATATAGGGTCTAAGTTTGCTATTGTAAGCTCATTACAAGCTCCAACCCACCACTGATAAGTCATATATGTTGCTCCTTCTTTAACTCTGTCAGTTACTGTTGCTCTTGTTATTACACTTCCTCTTCTTGAACTAATTCTAACTAGTTCATCATCTTCAATTCCTAATCTATCTGCATCATTACAATTTATTTGAACACGACCAGGCTCATCTTCTAATGAGCTAAGTGTTCTACAGTTACCAGTCATAGTTCTTACTGAATAGTGACCAACTTCTCTCACAGTACATAAACTAAATGGATACTCATCATCTTCAACTTCCATAGGAGGTCTCCATTCTGCAGCAAATAAATTACCTCTTCCATTAGGAGTAGAGAATTTTTGTCCTTCATATAGATACATAGTTCCTTTGTCTTCCATACTTTCACTCTTACAAGGCCATTGAACAGAACCTTGGGCCTCTATTTTTTCATAAGTAGCACCTAAGAAATTTGGACATAATGCTCTAAGTTCATCCCATATTTCTCTAGTATTTTTGTAGTTCATAGGATATCCCATTGCTGTAGAAATTTCACTTATAATTTGCCAGTCTGGTTTTACATCTCCTTGTGGCTCTATAGCTTTTCTCATCAATTGGAATCCTCTATCTGCACATGTATATACTCCATCATGTTCGCCCCAAGAAGTAGCTGGAAGTATAACATCAGCATGAAGTGCTGTCTTATTCATAAATATATCTTGAACAACAACAAACTCTAACTCATCTAAAGCTTCTCTAACTTCTGATGCATCTGGGTCACTTTGTACTGGGTCTTCCCCAAATATATAATAAGCTTTAAGCTTCTTCTCTTTTAACACTAAATTTGGAACTTGAGTTAAACTATATCCATTATTAGGAGATAACTTTACTCCCCAAGCATTTTCAAATTTTTCTCTTATCTTATCATCAGTTACATTTTGATAACCAGGATATACATTAGGAAGAGCCCCCATATCACAAGCTCCTTGAACATTATTTTGTCCACGTACAGGTCCTATTCCAACGCTTTCTCTACCAAAATTACCTGTAAGTAGAGCAATTGATGCAAGCCCTTTAACTACATCAACAGCTTGACCAAATTGGCAGACACCCATTCCATAAAGTATCATTGCCTTCTTACCTTTTGCATATTCTCTCATAGCTCTTCTTATAAGTTCTTCTGGAATTCCTGTCAGCTTCTCAGCATATTTAGCTGTATATGGTTTAACAATTTCTTTGTACTCATCAAATCCTTGTGTATGGTTTTGAACAAAGTCTTTATTGTAAAGACCTTCTTCTATTAAAACGTTTCCAAAAGCATTTACTAAAACCATATTTGTTCCACCCTTTATAGGTAGATGTATATCAGCAATTCTTGCAGACTCAGTTAATCTAGGGTCAGTAACAATTAACTTAGCTCCATTTTTCTTAGCTTTAATTATTCTATTTGCAACTATTGGATGTGAATCTGCTCCATTATATCCAAATATGAATAAAACATCTGCTTTTTCTATTTCTGGTATAGAATTAGACATTGCACCACTACCTAATGAGTAAGCCAGACCGGCTACAGATGGTGCATGTCAGACACGAGCACAATGGTCAACATTATTAGTTCCTATTGTAGCTCTCATAAATTTTTGCATTATATAATTTGCTTCATTACCAGGCCCTCTTGCAGAGCCTGTTCCCATAATAGAATCAGGACCATATTTTTCTTTAATTTCGTTTAATCTTGAAGCTGTATAACTTATAGCTTCATCCCATTCAACCTCTTCTAACACACCTTGTTTTCTTATCATTGGTTTTTTTAGTCTAGGTGTTAAAATTTTAGGGTCATTTAGAAAATCCCATCCATAACGACCTTTTAAACATAAACTTCCTTGATTTGTTCTACCATCAGCTGGCTCTGCTTTTAATATCTTGTTATCTTTTACTACTAGATATAATTGGCATCCAGCTCCACAGTATGGACAAACTGTTAAAATTTTCTTCTCCATACATTTCCCCCCTTAGATTTATCCCCTGATGAGTAAAATTTACCTTAAAGATAATAAAGTACTTTTATAATATGCAAAATTTACAAATATTTTGCAATATTATCTATTAAATTCAACAATTTTCTCACAATTCCTTTTAAATTTCAAAAAAAATATGTCATAACAATCCTTATATTTTAATCGCCTAATTAAAATATTATAGTTCTTATGACATATTTTTTACTATATGCTTATTTAGATTTATCTAATTTTCACTTAAAATGGCATTTCTACCAATTCTATTTTTCATTCTATAGTGAGTAATTACAGTAAAGATACCACTTCCAATCAGAATCAAATAGTACATAAATCCACCATATAAAAATACTGCATAACCCATTAGAGGTTGAGGGAATACTGATTTAAATATAGTGAAAAATGCTAATTCATTAGCTCCTACATTACCAGGTGTTGGTATTGGAGATATTGCCATATATAAAAAAGCTTGTAGTGTTAATATATAAATATAACTATAACCTTGTAAATTAAATGCTTTATATATCCAAAATGAGACACTAAAGTAAGCACTTAATTGAATAAAAGTCACTATAATAGTTAAAATCAATACTTTTTTATTTTTAGCAAAAAAACTTATTGCTTTACTATAATCATCTATAAAATTTTCTATAGAGTCTACTTTACTCTCTAGGAATCTTAAAAACTTAAATTTTGATAAATATTTTACTGAAACTCTCATAAAATATTTTATTTTTTGAGGATTTAAAATAACTAAAATTATCATAATTAAAACAAATGAATTAATTGCTATTCCTAGAAACACTAAGGGCATGATTACTTTCATTTGTTTTTCTAGCATAGCTAGATTCATTAATACTAATATTGTGCAATAAACAGTAACTACTATTTGAAAAATAATAGACTTATTTGTAACAACTGCACTTGCTTTGCTAAGTGGCATTTTGCATTTTTTAAGTACATATATTTGTACTGGTTGGCTTCCTGAAGCAAATGGAGTTATTAGATTATAATAAAATCCCATAATGGCTAGCTTGAAACCAATAAATCTAATATTGACTTTGTGAGTACTTTCTATAATTATCTTCATTACTAATCCTTCAAGCATTATGTGAGACATTATTGCCAAAGCCCCTACAAATAAAAACTTTTTATCTACCATAGTTATAACATTTGATAACATCTTAATATCTAATGTTTTAAATACCAAGTAAATTGTTATACCTATTAATAAAAATAAAAATGTATACTGTAGTAGACTCTTTCTAATATTTTTTAGTTTATCCATTAGAAAAACCATCCTTTGCTCAAGATTTATATTAAACACCATATTATTAGTATACACTACTAATATTAATATTTTATAACAAAATACCTTACAATTTTGTAATTTACAAAAAATATTAATCTATAAATTAAATTTTAATATATAGATTAATATTTTACAAACATTTTGTAGATATATAATGTATTTGCACTGAGTAATACTTTATTATATCCACTTATATCCTATCCCCCATACAGTCTCTATTGTATAAATATCATAAGATTTCAACTTGCTTCGTATATTTTTTATGTGTTCTGTAATAACACTTATATCACTTTCTCCATCAAATCCATATATATGCTCATATATTCTTTCTTTTGAAAAGACTTGTCCCTTATTTTTTGCTAGAAATTCACATATTAGGTACTCACTCTTAGTAAAATTTATCTTATTATTATCAACAGAAATTTCTTTTCCCAAAAAATTAAATTGAACATTTGATATAGTTAATGAATTTTTTTTCTCTCTATTTTCTCTTCTCAAATGAGCATTTATTCTGGCTCTTAACTCACCTACACCAAAAGGCTTTGTAATATAATCATCTGCCCCTATACCAAGACCATACATAACATCACTTTCCATATTTTTAGCTGTCAAAAACAATATTGGACAATCAACCTTATTTCTTATAATTTTACATACTTCAAAACCATCCATTTTGGGCATCATTACATCTAATATTATTAGATTAAAAGGATTATAATCAATATCAAGAATGTTTTCTACATCACTAATTACCTTTACTTCATGCCCATCTCTTTTTAATATATTTTCAATTAACTTTAACATATCTAATTCATCATCTACTACTAGTATCTTAGACATACTAACACCTCCATTACATATTTAATGACACCTTAATTTATATATTTAGTTATATCTTTATAAATTTATATAAAATCTCATACTATTATATTATAACTTAAAGCAATTAATTAATATTTTATAGTAGAATCATTTTAACACTTCAAACATAAAAAATTTATATTTTAAACACTTAATATTTATTTTACATAGATTCCTTTAAATAGCAAAATTTATTTATTAATTTAATATTGTAATATTCTGGATATATAATAAAATCAATAATAAGAAAACTTTTTATAAATATATACATAGGTCTTTAAATCGGAGGAAAATATTATGGATAAAAATATCAAAACAAGTAATTATAATGTTCCATTTGATTATGCACGAAAAAAACTCAAAGAATTGGACCCTCATACAATTAGTAATTTAAGTAATATTGACTTTAATAGTGATTCAAGCAAATTTACTATTGATTTTTTTGGTAGACAGTATATAGTTGATTATCCGAGTGGAGAAGTTTGGAATAGTAATGGAAGTCTCTGTAAAAATTTCGAACTTAAGATTCTAATGCTTAGGTATTTGTGTAATTCTAAAGGTATACCTCTTACAAATAAATATATAACTTTTAAAGAAGTTCCTGGAGGCAATGTCTATTATCCTAACTTTCTAAATAGAACTCTAGCAAGACTTTCAGAAATCTTTACATCTAAAATAGATAAATATAAACTGGTCATGGAGAATATTGGAGCTGAAAAAGTAAAGATGGGTGACCTAGCTTATAAGTTTACATACATAGGTAATACTTCTATGATATTTATACTTTGGTTTGGAGATGATGAATTTCCACCAAATTCAAATATATTATTTGACTCTAATATAATTTATTATTTTAATGCAGAAGACTTAGCAGTTGTTCCTGACACAGCTATAGATGCAATTTTGAATAAAGTAAATCAATTATAAACATTGATACTATTGTAGTAGAATTCTTGATAAATTTAGTCAGAATCTAATATGAAATGGAGTTAAGAAATGAACGTAGAAAATCAATATTTATCAGATAAGGTAAACCAAGTGCACTAGCTACAACACACTACTATGAGATATTAGAAAATCTAGAAAAAAGATAATGTTATTATACACAAATAAGTATAGCTTCTTTGTATTTTTTAAAGCTGCTATACTTATTTAAAATGATGTTACATAAAACATGTTAAACTGGCTGGTCTAACCGATTTAAATATTATTGTTTACTCTTTCCAATTTGTAACACAATCTCATAATTTAACTTACTTCTCCTTAGGTCAACTCCAGATATACTTTTTATCATCCCACAGTCTAACATGTCTTCAAAGACCTTTCTAGATATGCCAAGCTTCTCACGTAATAACGTGGATACCTTTAATTGACATGGATACTTACTTGCAATACGAATTTGTGTAGAGTCATCAATACAAATATCTTGACCTACTATTTTATATTCTGGGATGCCAACTTTCGCCCCATTTCTATGTAAAAACTCAACATTCATAGCATATTGTTTAACAAGATTATAATCATTCGTATAAAATTGTTCTAATATCTCTGGATTTAAGTTTTTTGGATTAATACGAGAATATATGGTTGAATTCCATGTTGAATCACAATTTGAGCATTTATATATTAACCAAATATCTAAATACTTATGTTGGGCATTCACTCTAAATAAATCTGAACAGATGTATTCAGTCTTTTTCCCACATTTTTTACAGTACCTAATTACTGGCAATTGGGATTTATACTCAATCTCCCAAGTAATTTTTTGCATAAATACATTTTCCTTTCTATAATATTGCTAAAATAGAAAGTCGTGAAAAGGTGGAATATAATCAAGCATTTTTTTCAAAACAGTACCTCCTAATTTTTAATAAATTTAAATTTCAATTACACACTTATATAATAAATTATTTCCTCTTAATATAGACACTACTGCTGAATTTTCTTATTATATAAGCTTCTGAAATTAATTAAATTATAGCATCCACTAAAAAAAAACTATACCTTAAACATTTTTAACAAAAGAAAATAAGCCAGTATAGTTATAGAACTATACTGGCTTACACTTAAATATCTTTTCTTTTTTCTTGTAATATAATTCTTTGAATACTCTTCAAAGACAGATAATATTTTTCTGATAAATACTGCAAATCATGACCAACTTGATAATCTTCATAAATTTGCATATTTCTAATTGTTAAATCTTCACGAGTAGATGTATTACTTCCCCATTCTCTTTTATTGTTTGATTTTCTGGGAATATAAATACATTCTCCATCCACATATTCTTGTATCAATTCAAGTAATTCTTCTGGTAATATATGTATTGCTTTTTTATAGCTCATTTTGCTCTCCTATTAAACAGTAATTTTTTATTAGGAATAGCAAAGGGCTATCTGTATATTAAATTTTATAGTTGCAATAGCCCTTGCTATGCAAAAATAAAGATTAAATCAAGCATAAAGTCTCACCCCTCCTTATATCACAGCGATACATATAAGTCTATCAATAGCACAAATAGTTGTCAATCAACATAATTTCTTTATTTTTTATTTATATTTGTAGTTTATTATATATCAAATTAGAATTGTTAATTAAAAAAAACTTTTACATTGATGGGTTTATTACTGAACATGGAACTCCAACTATACATTTTCCACAGATATCACATCCACCTATATAAGAATATTTTTTCTCATTTATCATACACATTTCATAACACTTATTTCTATCAAACCCATCTTCTTTTAAAGCTTCTTTCACACATTTACTTACACACTTTTTACAACTATTATTATGTTTATACAAGCAGTATTCCTTTTCTGGTCTTTTAGTTGGTTCTAACTTTAAGCTTGTGATTATACTTCCTATCCTTCCACAACATCCTTTTTCTGTAATAAGCATATTGTTTAGACCAAAAGTTCCAAGACCTGCTATGAATGCTACATGTCTTTGTGACCAATCACTAATCAATTTATCATTATCAAAATTATATGACCCAGGAATAGCATAGGAGTCAAATCCCATGTTGCCTAGCTCTTCACATAAAAAATTATTTAAATCGGAAATCAATTTATTAGTTTCTATATAAGCTCTTGCCCAACTTTCTGAACATTCGAGCCCTCCAATATTACTATTATTTATGTTTTTATCAAAGGGTATAAAATATGTAATTATAGTCTTACCATCTTTTAAAAAATCTTTTGGCATAGCATGAGATGTTCCTACAATATTTTTTAACTGATAAAACATTTCATCTTCAGCAGAAGCATAGGCAAATAAAAGCTCTTGCCACTTTTGAGTCACATCATTTGAATTATAATAATCTTTTACAAAGTTATTCATTAATTTTTCAATTCTATTTTTCATAATATCCCCCCAAAAAAGTATCTCTTTCTAATTTAATACTATTATTTTATATTATATAATAGTATGCTATATTCTGCTCATCAATTAATATAAAAAAGCTTCTAATATCAATCAGATACTAGAAGCCTTTTTTTAATTATATAATTTAGTTAATCGAAATTCCTGCACTTGCATATCCTGCTACAGTATTAACTAATGAAAGTCCTGACGCTGTCGCTGTAAATACTAGTAAGAATCTAGTTTGTGCTGTTACTGATATATTTAATCCTGTTACAATTCCATTAGAAACTGAACCAAGTGATAATATACCTGTAAGTGGTGGAGCCAGTGTAACTGTTGCTCCTGGTACAGCTGTAAATGAGTTGTTTGGTGCAGTTGATTCATAAAGTGTAGCTGTAATTGTGACTGTTGAACCAATAAGTGAAAGCGCTGCTGTTGTACTAAAATATGCTGAAATAGATGTTATTGTTCCAGCTCTTGGCATTGAAAATGCAAAGTTAGTCAATGTTCCTGCTGCATTTGTAAGGTCTATTACTCCACCAACTATACTTAGGCCTGGAGCTGAACTTCCAAAACCTACAAATCCTGGTGTGCCCACTAATCCACCAGCTATAGTTGTAAGTGCTAGTGGTATACCTGATGCAAAAGGTATTATAGCACTAGCTCCTGGTATTCCTGTTGGACCTGTTGCTCCTGTTGGACCTGTTACTCCTGTTGCTCCAGCTGCTCCTGTATTTCCTGTTGCTCCTGTTGGTCCTGTTGCTCCATCTGCTCCTGTATTTCCTGTTGCTCCTGTTGGGCCTGTTGCTCCATCTGCTCCTGTATTTCCTGTTGCTCCTGTTGGACCTGTTGGACCTGGTACTCCATCTGCTCCTGTGTTTCCTGTTGCTCCTGTTGGACCTACTAATCCATCTGCTCCTGTTGGGCCTGTTGCTCCTGTTGCTCCTGTCACTCCTGTTATTCCTACCCCTGTTGCTCCTGTTGGACCTGTTGGACCTGTTGCTCCTGCTGCTCCTGCTGCTCCTGTTGGACCTGTTGGACCTACTAATCCATTTGCTCCTGTATCTCCTGTTGCTCCTGTTGGACCTGTTGGACCTGTTGCTCCAGCTGCCCCTGTATTTCCTGTTGCTCCTGTTGGACCTGTCAATCCATTTGCTCCTGTTGCTCCTGTTGCTCCTGTTGGACCTGTTGCTCCAGGTGTTCCTGTTGCTCCTGTTGGACCTATTAAACCTGTTGCTCCTGTTATTCCTACTCCTGTTGCTCCTGTTGGACCTGTTGGGCCTGTTACTCCAAATCCTGTTGCTCCTGTTATCCCTGTTGGACCTGTTATTCCATTTGCTCCTGTTACTCCTGTTGGACCTGTTGGGCCTGTTACTCCATCTGCTCCTGTATTTCCTGTTGCTCCCGTTGGACCTGTTGGGCCTGTTACTCCAAATCCTGTTGCTCCTGTCGCTCCTGTTGGACCTACTGACCCTGTTGGACCTGTTGGACCTATTAACCCTGTTGCTCCTGTGTTTCCTGTTACTCCTGTGTTTCCTGTTGCTCCTGTTGGACCCATTGGTCCAGTTGGACCTGTTGGGCCTGTTGGACCTGTTCTACCTCTTGGACCCATTGGACCTGTTGGACCTATACATGATGGTGGGCAACCATGATGACAGTCACAACTATTACAACTATCACAACTGCTATTGCAATCATCATAGTTGTTATCATGGTTATTACCATCAAATGGGCCAAAATATTTATTTCTACTCATTACTTAAAGCACCTCCTAATATATTTGAGCTTTCATGCTCTCTATATAATATGTCAAAATTAGTATTATTGTGACTTATCAATAACTTTTATATTTACTAAAATAATTTTCATTGTACAAAATAGCACTATCGTTAGGTTTGATTTCTTTTGCTTTTTCATGATAAGATATCGCTTTATCCATTTCTCCTAGTTTGTCATAGCATACACTTAATTGTATATATGGTAAGTATCCATAACAATCATTTGACTTAAATCCTCCATTAATGTCATTTTTATCTCTAGTTAATGCTACCTTATACCAAAAAATAGCTTCTTTATATCTTTGTCTATCAAACAAGTGCTTTCCTATATCACAGCAAACTTCTGCTCTTGGCTCATCAAATTCAAAGCTTCTAAATAAAGAATATAAGGCACTTTTTTCATCATTAATTAAGTAATAACATGTGGCTAAATCTCTGCAAGCACTTATACAATCCTCAATCCACCCTTTTGAAGAGTCTAAAAACTTAGTAAAACCTTCTATAGCATCTTTATATCTTGCATTATAATACAATTCTCTTGAGTAATAAAACTGATGTCTTGGCTCCAATATCCTACCTTCTGAAATCATTTTTTCAAAAATTCTGAGATTTCTTAAAGGGTCCTGTCTATGAAGTTTTTTATGTGATATTGCAATGTCAGAATAAAATATTTCTCCAACAAGAGGTATTACTTCATGAATAGGGTCAACCCATTTATAATTAGAACTTCTCTTAAATAAGCGTTCTCTATAATATGATAAAGTTGGTTTTCCGTTTTCATCAAATGATACATTGTATTTTGCCATGACCATATCAATAGAAGTATCTAAATTTTCTTTAACTTTTGATAGTTCTTTTCTATCCTCTTCTAAAATTATGTCATCTGCATCAAGCCACATTATATAGTCTTTAGAAGCTTTAGAAAATGAAAAATTTCTCGCAGCAGAGAAGTCATCTATCCATTCGAAATCGTACACCATGTCTGTATATTTTGAAACTATTTCTTTTGTGGAATCTGTGGAACCAGTATCTACAACTATAATTTCATCTACTAAATCCTTTACACACTCTAAACATCTGCCTATAACTTCTTCTTCATTTTTAACAATCATGCACAAACTTATTGTAATCATAATGTACAACTCCTTTGTCTTTTATATATTACAGACATAAGTAATATATGGTATTTACTCTTATTTTGTTATTGAAATATGGAAAATTTTTAACGACAAAAAATTAGTAGGTAAGTTTATTTATCATATATGTTTATAGTTCATTTTTATTTAATTCATAATTTAAATATATCGATTTGATTGATATTTATTTTTGCGTTACCATAAGTATAAGAATACGTAAAATTTAACCATTCATACAAGATAAAAAATAAAACTATTTTTGATAGGAGGTAAATTATGAAAAAATACTTTGAAATATTAAAATCTAGTGGAGCTGACATTGCAGTTTCAATAGACCCTAAAACGATTGTCACAGCAGCATGGACAATTTATAAGTGTCAGTTTGGTTGTAATACATATGGTCATAGTCATTGTTGTCCACCCAATACTCCAACCTATCAACAGACGCAAGCAATAATAGATTGTTACAAAAAAGCTATTTTATTTCGATGTCATAAAATGAGTATTGTTACTCCTTTAGCTGTTGAAATAGCAAGAGAACTTTTTTTAGATGGATATTATAAATCAATTGCTTTTGGAAGTGGCCCTTGTACAAAGTGTGCTAAATGTAATCCTGATACTTGTAGTTTTCCTAACAAGACTGCTCCATCAATGGAAGCATGTGGTATTGATGTTTTTGCTACAGTAAGGTCAAATGGACTTGAAATAAATACTTTACGAGAAAAAGGAGAAATTCAAAACCACTTTGGCTTATTATTAGTTGATTAAAAAAATTAATATTTTCTACTGAACTTTTTATATCAATTTTTTGTATTTATTATCTGCATAATAGTATGCAATTATATATTATAAACTTATATTTATAATCTTCTTTATCTTTTATCATAAGTTCATAGGATTTACATCTAAATTAACCCCTTATGCAAATTAACCAGTGTGGTCTATAAGTTATCATATCATTGCAACCACATTGGTTAATATCTCTAGAAAATCTCTAAACTGATACGTAAAATTACTATTTATTACTTATTTACTTGACATTTTAAAAAACTTCTTTTTTTAAACAAAAAAATAATCATGTTCATTTAAACATGATTATTTTGACATTAGTTATATACTATAAATTAAGCTTTTAAAATAATACTCTACTCACACTTCTCCATTATATGATCAATCAATCCATATTCTTTAGCTTCCTTTGCAGTCATAAAATTATCTCTATCTGTATCTACTCTAATATCTTCTATTGATTTTCCAGTATTCTCAGAAAGAATTCTATCTAATTTTTCCTTTGTTCTCAACATATTATCTACTGCTATTTTTACATCTGTTGCTTGCCCTTTAGCTCCACCCATAGGTTGATGTATCATAATTTCTGCATTAGGTAAGGCATATCTTTTTCCTTTTGTACCTCCAGAAAGTAAAAAAGCGCTCATACTTGCAGCCATACCAATACAAATAGTTGATACATCACATCTTACATAGTTCATAGTATCGTATATAGCAAACCCTGATGTTACAGCCCCTCCTGGGCTATTTATATATATAGTTATATCTGCATCTGGGTCTTCTGATTCTAAGAATAGTAATTGAGCTACTACTAAACTTGCAATAGCATCATTAATTTCTTCGCCTATAAATATAATTCTATCTTTTAATAGTTTTGAATATATATCATAAGACCTTTCACCTTGACCTGTCTGTTCAATTACATGTGGTACTAAACTCATGCTACTTTCACCTCACAATTAATATTAAAGTTGAGATAAGAATTGATTTCATCTCTTCTTCGTTCATAACTAATACTTGTATAAGAAATACAATCTACATTTTGGATTTGATGATTTGGATTTAAAACAAATCTTTGTTGAATAGGATAAAATTCATCTTTACTTCTATATACTTGTGGAGATTCTTTATATAAAGTTTTAAATGCTAATGTGAAAGACTGGTGTGTAGCATATCCAACTGTAAGAGCTATATCTATAATGTATTTATCTGTAAATACAAGTTGTCTAGCTGCTTCAGTAAGTCTCCTTCTTTTAATATATTGATACATAGTACATCCCACAATGTTTGTAAACATTCTGTGTAAGTGATATTTTGAATAACTAGCAACATCAGCCATTTTATCTAGATTTAGATTTTCTGTAAGATGTTCTTCTATATAATCAATGATTTCCATAATTACATCTGTATTTGTTTTCAACCTCATCATCTCCTTTTAAGTATTATAACTCATACAAGAATTTTCTTCTTAATATAAATTGCTATCTTAAATTAATGACTGATATAAAAACTCAATTAATAATAAATTTATAATTTGTTGAATTGTCTTAGCTATTATTTACTAATTTTATTTTTCCTATATTCTTTCAAACCTTTATTTAATAAAATAGATTCTTCCTTATCTCTTTTACAAGTAGCAAGTGTTATACAAAGATAGATAATAAATATAGATAGTGCTATAAACAGAGTTTGAAAAATATGACCACTATCAATCCAATTACTTTTAAATGAAAACCACAGAACGAAAACAAATAGAAAAATTATATGAATTACTTGTCGAATTAGTAACTCTTTTCTACCTAGTTCTCGTTTTGAATAAAAAATTAATGTGGATAGAGATGTGACCAATGCAATTAATAAAATCTGTTGGAAAATATTTATACTAAATGTCTCATCAGGGCTAAATATTAAACAAGAAGTAAAAACAGATATTAAAACTCCTGTAGTTATCATACAAAAATAACGAACTACATACTTTAGTGTATTTATTAAATTCATATTCAATCAACTCCTTTATATCTTTAGTTTTTTCTTCAACATTGGTACATATTGGCGTGAAATAATTGTCTTTTCACCATTATCTAGTATTACTTCAAATCTACCATTAAACGCTGGTACAATTGAGTCTATTTTTGTAAGATTTAATATTACAGACTTAGATATTCTAAGAAAGTCACTATTAAAAAAAATTTCCTCAATCTGATAAAGCTTCTTCTTAAACTCATAAACATCATTTTTACAATAAAGATAAGTGTGGTTATCTACAGATTCGAAGTAATAGACATCTAAAGGATTGATACGATAGAGTTGTTCATTTTTATATGCTATAAGAGACTCTCTTTGCATCTTGATGTTAAAAATCAATTTAAGTATTTCATCATCAATATTTCTGCATCTTATTATAATTTCATCCTCTTCTCCGTCTAAGGGAGTTTCAATTATTACCTTCACTCTAACACATCCTTTCTTTTGATTTCTATAAAAAGACTATAGTATATTTTCCTACTATTAATTTCTAGCTTTTTTTCTTGATACCATAAGTATAGTAACAAAATAAAATACTATTGCAGAAATAACTAGAAACATAATATGAATTGAATTTTCAGACAAACTTCCAATACCACCAAATGTTACTCCCATATGCTCATTAAATTCAGTTAATGCATTTGTTGAATCCACAAATGTTACTTTTGATGGAGACTCCGTAATAATTTGTCTAAGCAATACAGTCCCATGTGAAATTGGAAATAACTTTATAAGGGTTTGCACTGCTTGAGGTAAGCTTCCAATAGGTATATAAATTCCTGTCAAGAATCCAATAAGAGTACCTATAATCGTAGAAGCAGTTGAAAATGTATCTATGCTATTTAACAAATTTACAATAAAAAATATCATTGCACTAGATGATAAAACGGTTAATAAAATTACACCAATAACCTTTATAATAGAAAGCATAGGTAAAAATTGTCCCCCACTTGATACAATATATATCTCTGCAAGTATAAATGTAAATATACTCATAATTACACCAATTAAATATGAACTTAAAATATATCCTCCTACCAGCTCTCTTGTTTTAACAGGTGAACAATAAAAATCTTTGTTTCTTTTTAACTCCTTATCCAATACTGTAACTCCAAAAGAACCCATTGTTGTAGTTACAGAAACAACAGAAATAATTCCTGCCATTGCCCAACTATTCATTAATATGTCTATATCTTTAATATTTGGATAACCTTCCTTTAAATTTTCTCCTAAAAAAATAACATAGATGCCGATTACAATTATTGCACCTAAAAAAGATGAAAATACTCCTCTTTTATTTCTTAAAAAAATCATTATATTTCTTTGTGCTATATTAAACATTTTTTTCACCTCTATTTCTAACTATATTCAAAAATACATCATCTAAATTATTTGCTTTGTATTTATATTTTAGTTCATGAGGTGAACCTTTTGCTGTTATAACACCATAGTCAAGCATTACAATATAATCAGCTTTTGAAGCCTCCTCCATATAATGGGTTGTAAGAACTATAGAAAAACCATATTGTTTTTGTAATTTTAATATAGTATCCCATACACATTTTCTAGATTCTGGGTCAAGCCCTGTTGTAGGCTCATCTAGAAACAGTATTTTAGGAGTATTTAAAAGAGCTCTTGCTATATCAGCCCTACGCTTTTGACCTCCAGACAATTTACCATATGGTCTATCTATAAATTCCATAGCTCCTACAGATAAAGCAGCTTTATGTACAATTTGTCTTACTTTATCTTTATTCTTGATATAAAATTTTGCACGAATTGTAAGATTCTCTCTTACTGTCAAAAGTGAATCTAGTATACTTTCTTGAAATACTACTCCAATTTTTTCTTTAATTTTATTATCCTCTACACCTAATTTATGCCCATCTATAATCACTTCTCCGCTATCATAACTCAATAACGTACAAAGAATATCAATTGTTGTAGATTTTCCAGCACCATTAGCTCCCAGTAATGCAAACAAATTCCCTTCCTCTACATAAAAATCAATCCCTTTCACAGCTTTAAAAGTATCATAGCTTTTTTGCAAATTAATTACTTCTATTATCTTATTCATACATTTCATCTACCTTCCTTAATTGATGATTTCAGAATACAATAAGTAATTTGTCCACACAATACAACTGGAAGTATGTAGTATAAATGAATATGTGAGTTGTAAAAAAACTAAAGTAAAATACATACCTAAAAATAAGATATTGTAAAAAACCTTTCCTAATACATCTTAATTTGTATGTATTATTTTTCTAAGCATTCTTACTCCCTGTTCAATTTCATCAAAATTAAGATGAGCATATCCTAGGACAACTTCATGGTCATATTCTGCTTTATTCTCAATTGCATATTGCTGTATAGGATAAACCCTGATATTTGCTTTATAAATTTGATTGATTAGTTTTTCAGTAAAAATAACATTATAAAAATGAACAACTATGTGAAGCCCAGCTACTTGCCCCTTTATTTTAAATTCATTTGTAAATTCAATATTCAAAATATCAATAAGATATTTACGCTTTCTATTATATAGCTTCTTCATTTTAAATATATGTTTTTCCAAATCTCCATTTTTAATAAATTCAGCTAGAACATACTGAGATATAGATTCTGTATGAACATCAGAATACATTTTTAAGGATTTATAGTCATCTATTATATCATCTGGTAACAACATAAATCCCATACGAATGGCTGGAGATAGTATTTTACTAAACGAACCTATATAAATTACTTTATTTGGATTAAGTTCATAGAGGGAACTAATTGGTTGACCTTCATATCTAAATTCACTGTCATAATCGTCTTCAACTATATAGCAATTATTCTCTACTGCATATTTAATAAGTTCTAGTCTTCTTTGAATTGGTAAAATACCACCTAATGGATATTGATGTGAAGGTGTTGTATATATAAAAGAAACATCCTTTATAGATTTTATTAGGTTAGTATTTATACCTTTATCATCCACTTGAATCCCAACAACTGAATATCCCACAGTAGAAATTACCTTTAACAATCCTTTGTGGATAGGATCCTCCACAATAACTTTTTGATTATTTTTATATAAAACTTGTGATATTAAAGATAGCCCTTGTGTTGAACCAGAAACAATCATAATATTTCGTGGACTACATCTAATTCCTCTAATACGAAATAAATATTGTGATATTTCTTCTCTTAATTTCCACACCCCTGCAGTACTATTATATCTAAAATCTAAGTGTGACAAATCATGTAGTATTTGTTTATATAACTTTGATAATTCTTTGCGTGGAAATAGCTTTAATTCTGGAATTCCAGAACAGAAATCTATATAATTATTTTGTTTATACTCATGTAAACTATCTCTAATTTCAGAAGTATAGTCTAACTTAAAGTCAATTTGATGGTCTAATATTACTTTGGCTATAGTTGTGCCATAGCCATGCCTTGTTTCCAAATATCCCTCTGCAATTAATTGATTATATGCATCTAACACTGTATTTCGTGATACAGAAAGTTCTTTTGCCAAAGTTCTAGATGAAGGTAGTTTTTGTTCAAAATTTAAGCTCCCGCTTAAAATCATGTCTTTTATCTCACAATAAATTTGTCTTGACAATGATATGCCACTATTTCTATTAATTGTAATCCACATTTTAATACCTCCAAAAGTGGTTCTATAAAATTACTATAAAAATGGAACTACAAAATCCATTTTTTACTTGCTAAGATTATACCATAAAACAAAAAATTAAAAGGAGTCTAAATTATGTTAGAAATATCAAGTAACACAAAGGAAATTTATCCCAATATTAAATTTGGAGTTATGATTGTAAATATGACATATTCAACACCTAATGAAGAAAATTTTTTACTTCTTAAAAACTCTGAAATTGAAAATATTATTGCACAAAATCCTGAATACAATCGCAAAGAAAAAATTAAAACAGAGCCTCTTTCCAACTACATAAAGTATTATAAAAAATTTAAAAAAACTTATCCTGTATTACTTCAATTAGAATCCCTTTTACTAAAATCAAAAGGTATTCCAAATGTAAATCTGCCTATTCAAGCAATGTTTTTAGCAGAATTAAAAAATCTTCTTCTAACAGCAGGACATGACCTTGATAAGATAGAATTGCCTTTAAAAATAGATTTAGCAAATGAAAATGAACATTTTTATGGTATAGGAGAAAGAAAGCAAACTCTAACAAAAGACGATTTATTTTTATCAGATAACCTTGGTATACTATCTAGTATTCTTAATGGACCAGATAATCGTACACAAATTACAAAAAAAACTAAAAATATTCTATACTTTGTATATGGTCCTGATGGAATTTATAAAAAACAAATTTATAACCACCTAAGTGATATAAAGGATTATATTTTAAGTGGTTTTCCAGACTCGAAAATTGATTTAATTGATGTATTTTAATTAATATCGATGTATTTTAGTTAATATAATGAAAATTTAAGCTTAGCAGATATTCAAAGTATTAGTGGGTATTCTAAGTAATTAAAATAGTGAAGTATACATCATTGTTCAACTAGATATATACTTCACTAAAATTAATTTTATATAAGTATAAACTTTTTATAAAACTTTATTTTAAAAAATAACTCATTATATATCTCATATAGATAGTTTACTTTTATATCTAAAGAGTTTCATAAGAAACAATTTCATTTAAAGGAAGACGAGTTTTATCATGTCTATTTGGACTTTCTGGTGTTCCAACTTCGTATCCTATTAGTAATATATTTACTGGCTCAAGATTATCTGACAAATTAAATTCTTCTCTAATTACATCTGGATTGAAATAGCATACCCATACACTCGCTAATCCAAGTTCAGTTGCTTGTAACATCATGTGATCAGTAACTATACTTGTATCAATATCTGTAAGTTGTTTACCATCAAAAGGTCTTGTCCAAACTTTATCCTTATCCCCACATACGATAATTGCTAATGGTGCATCATATATATTCGCAGCCTTAGAAACTTTATTAAGACCTTCTTTTTCTTGTATTACAATTAATCTTTGAGGCTGACGATTACCCCCTGTTGGAGCTACTCTAGCAACTTCTAAAATTTTCTCAAGCTTTTCTTTTTCAACCTTTTTATCCTGATAATTACGACAAGAATATCTTTTTTTTGCGATTTCAACAAAATTCATTTATTTCCCCCCCTATCATTTTATTAGGCTAAGTTGATGATTTATTTAACCTATGCTATAATCTTATCACTATAATTATATATTACAATAATGTACTTTTTTGTAACATAGTACCAAAAAGGGTACTTCAAAATATATTGAGAGGTCTAAAAAAATGAAAAAATGTTCAAGTAATTACAGTTGTCCTATAGAAGCAACCCTTGCATTGATTGGTGGTAAATACAAGACACTTATTCTTTGGCATCTTAAAGATACCACATTAAGGTTTAATGAACTTAAAAAATTAATACCTAAAGCAACTGCTAAAATGCTAACTCAACAATTACGTGAATTAGAAACAGATGGCTTAATTGTAAGAGTTGTTTATCCTGTTGTACCTCCAAAAGTTGAATATTCATTATCTGATTTTGGAAAAAGCATTATTCCTATTTTAGATGTTATGTGTGATTGGGGTTCTGATTACTTAAATAATCTTTAATTTATTATAATTTAAATCCCATAGCTAATTTTACAACTTCCATATGTTCCTTAGATGTCAACATTTCTAAAAGCTTAAAAGCTACATGTGGTGCGGTTTCTGGACAATATGAAGTTATAATGTTTCTATCTACAACAATTGGCTCATTGACTACATTTACATCAAATTTACTTAACTGTTTTTGTCTTTGACCATCTTTTAAATGATATGTAGTAGCTTTACGATTTTTTAAAACACCACTTTTACCAACAGGTAAAGCTGCTACACAAATAGTAGCAATTATCTTCCCTTTTGCATCAAACTCTCTTATTAAGTCTAAAAAAGATATATCATATGCTTCGTCATAAAATCCAAACTCTTCAAATCCTCCAGGAATAGCTAATGCATCATAATCATCTACACATATTTCATCTATTGTTTTGTCAACTAATACTGGAACATTAAATGTGCTTACAACTTGCTTTTTAAATCCACCAGTTACTACATTTATATCGTAATCATAATCATTTCTAGCCCATCCCATAACATCTACAAATACACTAAATTCCATAGTTTCAAAACCTTTTGCTAAAAAAACTAAAACTTTCATATTGTATTTTCCTCCTAAAAATATGTAAGAAAGTAGGTATTAATATAATCAATATTTTAGTATATGCTTATCTAAAAAATATCTTTGATTGTATTAATTTCCTCTTTAATTGTTGATAAAACAATGGTTGTATTAGCTTTCTGGATTCCTCTAATTTTTTTCAAAGTTATTGATATAAATTCTTCAAGTTCATTTGTATCCTCTGCTAATACTTTTATTAAATAATCATATTCTCCTGAAATGTGATGACATTCTAATACAGTGTCATACTCCAACATAGTCTTCTTAAACTCTTCTATACTTTTAGATAAATCTGTATTGATAAATACGAAAGCTAAAAGTTTATACTTTGTTTTTTCTCGATTGATTTGAATAGTATACTTTTGAATTATATTTGACTGTTCAATTTTCTTTATACGCTCTGAAACTGCTGGTATTGATAGATTAACTTGTCTACTTATTTCAGAAGTTGAGGCTCTACTGTTCTTTTTTAGAGAATTAATTATTTTTAAATCTATCTCGTCTATGTCTATTCACCTCCTTAATTATTTAATATGATTTTATCTAATAATTTAAAATAAGTAAATAATTTAAATTATTTCAATAAAATTTAATGAAATATAGTATTTATCATTAAATTTTTAAACTAATTAAATACAACATACATGACACACTTAAAATATTTAAACTAAATTAAAATTAGTATTTTTATTGTATATCAACTAAATTTTTCTAAGTGTAAAGCTAATACTCTTCGAATTATTATTTTATAGTAACAAACTTTTTTATTTTATAAAAAAAGTAATGATTATAATTTATATATTTATAAAATTACAATCATTACTTAGTATTAATAATATATGTATTTCTCTATATACATATATTATATGTATCCTTTTACATACCTTTAAATTTATCTACTTCTTTAAGAAATGTATCTTTTGGCATAGGCTTTGCATACAAATAACCTTGTGCATAGTAACAATCAATACTCATTAAAAATTCTGCTTGTTCTATCCTCTCAACACCCTCACAAATCACCTCTAATCCCAAGTCATTTGCCATCTCAACTACTTTACTAATAATCTTACCTACCTTACCTTTTCCTTCAGAATTATCTAAGAGAGATTTATCTATTTTAAGAATATCTACAGAAACTTGATTAAGAAGATGTAATGAAGAATATCCAGAACCAAAATCGTCAACAGAAATTAAAAAACCAAGTTCCTTAATCTCATTTATCATATCATTTGATATACTATCATTTTCAAATAGACTTTCAGTTATCTCAAGTTCAATGATGCTTTTAGGTATATCATATTTAGCAAGCAAACTTTGTAATCTATTTATATAATCTTTTTTCTGAAAATGTACTCTTGATTGATTTACAGAGATTGAAATGGGTTTAAATCCAGAACTTATCCAAAATCTTGTCAATTTACATACTTCTTCTAACACAAAAAAATCAACATCTATAATTCCACCACTCTTTTCAAGTATAGGTATAAATTCTCCTGGATTCATAAATCCAAGTTCTTTATGATTCCACCTAACAAGTGCTTCTGCACCAATAATGTTATTTGTTCTCATATCAAACTTAGGTTGATAATAAATCTGAAATTCATTATGTTCTAATGCATAATCTATCCTATCAACAATCTCTTTTTCTTTGTTAAGACTTTCTCTAAGAGATTCATCAAAATATATAATAGATGAATTACTTCTTTTTGCTTTTCTTCTAGCAATTTCAGCATAATCAATAGCCTTTGTAATAACAATGTCTTGCTCTTTGATAATATATACTCCAAAGTTTGCCTTTACTTTAATGCCAATCCCCTTAACTTCAAAGTATGAAATACTTTTACTTATATCAATAAGAGTTAATTCCAAATCTTCTTTTAAATCATAGGGTAGGAGTAAAAGGAAATGGTCTGCTTTTACATGAGCTATTAATGCCCTGTCTCCAATAACTCTATTCAAAACTGATGCAACTTCTTTTATAATCATATCTCCAGAATCTCTACCATAATTTTCATTTATGATAGCAAACTTAGATATATCAAAAGCAATTACTGTATAAAATTTTTCTCTATGCTTTTCTAGAATTCGTGGTGCTTGATCTTCAAATCCATTGTAATTCCAAACTCCATTCTCTACATCTTTAAATGCCAAATCAAAAATATGATTGGAATGTCTTTTGTTGATTGCAATAACATAAGAAAGTACTGCTATTATAACTAAAAAGAAACAAAAAGAAATTAAAACTGTTTGAACTGGATGCTGATGAATATACTGTGATAAACTAATTTTATAGTCTTGAAAAATTGTATGCTTTGCAATAATTTCTGAATACTCATCTTTATTAAGTGCATTTATTCTCTTATCCAAAATGGAATATAATGTTGGATTTATATTTTTTCCAACACCTAAAGATATATTAGTTTTATAATCATTAACTAGAATTGCTTTTAAATTATTATAATCTTTTTGTATATAGTCTTCAGCAGAATATGTATTTACAAATGCTGCATCTGCATCTCCACTTTTTACTGCATTTATAGCTTTTTCTTCAGATTTATATCTTTGAATATTGCTACCTTTATAGTGTTCTTTGATATACTCATCATTGAATGTATCGCTCTCAGCAACAGCTATATTATCAATTTTGGTATTTTTATAATTTTTAGTTATAATGCTATAGTTCAATGTCATATAAGGAGATGTAATCTTAATTCCATTCTGCTCTGACCACCCATAATCTGAATTAAAAAAACATATAACATCTGCCTTTCCCTCTTTTACCATATCAATCGATTCTTTATATGAATTAGCTTTTACATAATCTATACTTAATCCAAGCTCTTTTACAATTAAATCAAATATATCTGGTACAATACCTTTAAGTCTACCTGTATCTAAATATGATAATGGATATGAGTTTGGCATACTTACTACACGTATATGATTATTTCTTTTTAAGTAATTGCTTTCTTCCCTGGAAAGAATAAATGTATCTTTATTACTAGACTGATAGTACTTACTATATAAATTAAACTTATATGCTGGATTGTCCATCTCAATATCTTCTAAAGCTTCATTTACATCTTGTAACAGTTCAGTGTTACCTTTTTTTACAATACAATAAAATGGGGATGGAGCAAATTGCGCAATTACGCTTTCATTTTTGACTTTTCTCAAACTACTAGTTAATATAGCATCTACTTTTCCATTTTTTAGTTCATTTTCCAATTCTTCCTGATTTTTAAAATATTTAAATGTGTAATTAAATCCTTTTTCATTTGCAAATTTCTTTAAATGTTCATTTCTACTATTTCCATAAAGTAGTCCAACCTTTATTCCATTAAAATTTTTATAATCATTTGGTGTATACTTTGAATTTCCACTTTTTACTGTAAGTCGTGCATAACTACTTCCCATAGGTACCTCTGAAAAATCAAATTTCTCAGCACGTTCTTTTGTATATTGTGCAGAAGTAAGTAAATCAATCTGTCCATTTTCTAACATAGTTTGACACTCTTCCCATGTACCAGATACATACTCATATGTCCAGCCAGTATACTTTGCAATCTCATGAAGATATTCATATCCATACCCATTTCTATTTCCATTTTTATCATAATCATGATATCCTTCAAAATCAAAAAAACCTACTTTTATAACACGTTTTTCTGTCTTTGCAAGTGATTGTATTGGAAAACACATAAATATCATACAATTAATTAAAAATACGATGAAAATCAGTCTCTTAATTGACACAAACTTTATCCCCCCTCATATAAAACCTTCCCTCAAATTATTTATAATCATTCTAATAATACATTACTTAGATTTATATCATACATAAACTTATCATTATACTTAATACTTAAAAAAATATATGTTTATCTAAGAATAAATAAACATATATTTTTAGTGATTACTCTAAAAGTATAACTTTATATAGTAATTATATATTTTTATTTATTATAATTATATAAATATCTTAGCATACCATTAAAAGTTCAACAATACTACACCTTTGATTTTATAAGTCGCAATATTTTATGAATATATTCTGCTAGGGAAAAATATGTAATTTATAGCAAGTAATAGAAAATATTAACTGTACTTAGTTTTTTTCAAGCTATTGACAAATATTTTTTTATAGCTTACAATTTTAGAGAAATTAAATATTTCGGTAGGTGAGGCTACCATAGGGATACGGGTTGCTGCCGCAAAATAGTGGAGACACTATGAGAAGGTCAACAGTTTATGTCGATTCCAAGGCATAATCTAACGCAATTTCATCGCCCTATGAAGTTAAAGCTTGAACGATGAATGAAACAGTTTGTACTGTTTTATAAATATACTTAGGTTTTTATACCTTGGTTATTTTTATATGGATTTAAATCCCTTGTCATTGTTCTTGCTTTGACAAGGGATTTTTTAATACCTATTTGTCTATTATAGGTTTATATATTTTGAATTTAGGAGGTGGAGAAAATGGACGTAGGAAGTAGTAGTAGCATAAGCCCTGTCGGGCGAAGTAGTCACTTATTTGAAGAATACATGTACTATTTTGTACGTCTTATTTCTTCTACCTGTTTTTAATAAATATAAAATAAGCGATGTGTTTTCGTCACAGGCTTATGTCTTTACTTCCTTTTTTCTGTACAAAACAGATAATTATTAAGGAGGATTTAGACATGATAAAAAAATTAAATAAAAAATTTATTACAAGAACTTCATCTAGTTCAACTTCAAAGGAACGTTTAATTGATTCAGCTACAATGAGCGCCTGTATTTTATTAAACGAATATGAAAATTCTTATAATGGCTATTGTGAAAAAATGGTTAATAAAATGCAAGATAAGTACGGCAAAAATGAAATCACTCAAAAAAAAGGTGATTCTTTTATAAAAAAACTTATAAAATCTTTTATAAATCCCTTTACTATTGTACTTCTTACTTTAGCTATAATTTCCTTTATTACAGATGTTATTTTAGCAAAACCTGATGATAAAAATGCAACTACAGTTATTATCGTCTTAACAATGGTAACTATAAGTGGCCTATTGCAATTTATTCAAGAATCTCGCTCTGGAAAAGCAGCTCAAGCTCTAAGTGAAATGGTAAATACTACTATATCAGTTATGCGTAATTCTAAAGAATTAGTGGAAATACCACTAAGAGAAGTTGTAGTTGGAGATATTATCCATCTTGCTGCTGGTGATATGGTTCCAGCTGATGTACGTATATTACAGTCTAAAGATTTATTTGTTAGTCAGTCTTCTATTACAGGAGAAAGTGAACCAATAGAAAAGTTTTATAATACTAAAAAAAGTACTTCAAATAATGTTCTTGATTTAGACAACCTTGCATTTATGGGTAGTAATGTAATCAGTGGCTCAGCTATAGCTATTGTCATTGCAGTAGGTGATTGTACTATATTTGGTTCTATTGCTCAACAAATAACAAATAAAAAAACTATAACAAGTTTTGAAAAGGGTGTTAATTCAGTTTCATGGTTACTTATAAGATTTATGTTTGTCATGGTTCCAATTGTTCTCTTTGTAAATGGCTTTACAAAAGGTGATTGGACAGAAGCATTTTTGTTTGCACTTTCAGTAGCAGTTGGACTTACACCAGAAATGTTACCAATGTTAGTATCTGCAAACCTTGCAAAAGGAGCAGTTGCTATGTCAAAGAAAAAGGTTATTGTTAAAAACTTAAGTTCTATCCAAAACTTTGGTGCTATGGATATACTTTGCACTGACAAAACAGGAACTTTGACTCAAGATAAAGTAATCTTAGAATATTCTCTTGATATTCATGGCAAGGAAGATAGACGAGTTCTTCGTCATGCATTTTTAAATAGTTACCATCAAACAGGTCTTAAGAACCTTATGGATATAGCTATTATCAACCATGCAAATGAAAATGGTATGCAAGAACTTTGGAAAAACTACACAAAAATTGATGAAATCCCATTCGATTTCAATAGAAGAAGAATGAGTGTAGTTGTTAAAAATAAACTAGGAAAAACTCAGCTTATTACAAAAGGTGCTATTGAAGAAATGCTATCAATTTGTACTCATGTTGAATATAAAGGTGATATTCAGTTAATCACTAATGAAATACGTAAGGAAATTCTTACAACTGTTTCTAAGTATAATGATGATGGGATGAGAGTTTTAGGCATTGCCCAAAAAAACAACCCTTCACCTATAGATTCTTTTTCAGTTTCTGACGAAAGTAACATGGTTTTAATAGGTTATCTTGCATTTTTAGACCCTCCAAAAAAAAGTACAGCTAATGCTATAAAAGCATTACTTGAAAATGGAGTTGATGTAAAAGTCCTAACTGGTGATAATGATGCAGTAACAAAATGTATTTGTAAACAAGTAGGCATTAAAGTTAAAAATATCCTACTTGGTTCAGATATAGAAGACATGAGTGATACTAAACTTGATGAAATGGTGAAATGTACAAGTATATTTGCAAAACTTTCTCCAGAGCAAAAATCTCGTATAGTCGCATCTCTTCGTAGAAATGGTCATACGGTTGGTTTTATGGGTGATGGTATAAATGATGCTGCTGCTATGAAAGAATCTGATGTTGGAATATCTGTTGATACAGCTGTTGATATTGCTAAGGAATGTGCAAATATTATACTGCTTGAAAAAGACCTTATTGTATTAGAAGAAGGTGTTATTGAAGGAAGAAAAACATATGCAAATATTATAAAGTATATAAAGGTGACAGCAAGTTCTAATTTTGGCAATATGTTTTCTGTATTAATAGCAAGTGCATTTCTACCATTTTTACCAATGTTACCAATTCAAATTTTAGTGCTAAACTTAATCTATGATATCTCATGTATAACTATTCCATGGGATAATGTAGATGATGATTATCTAAAAATCCCAAGAAAATGGGACTCATCATCTATAAGTAAATTTATGACTTGGATTGGTCCAACTAGTTCAATATTTGATATTACAACATATATATTAATGTATTTTTTCATATGTCCAAGAGTATTTGGCGGAAGTTTTCATAGCTTAGATACTACAAGTCAACTTGGTTTTATATCTCTATTTCATACAGGATGGTTTGTAGAATCTTTATGGTCTCAAACATTGGTTATTCATATGATAAGAACTCCACACATTCCATTTGTTAAAAGTAGAGCTTCATGGAGACTAACGCTCTTAACAACAATAGGAATTACAATTGGAACTATTATACCTTATACATCATTTGGAAATGCTATTGGTATGATTCCACTACCAAATATCTATTTTATAGGGTTAATTTTTACTATCTTATCTTATATGGTATTGGTAACTATGATAAAAAAAATCTTTATAAAAAAATATGGAGAATTGCTATAATTTAAATATTTATATAATATATAATATATAAATATTTTAAAATATATTCAAATAAAAGAAGCTATTTACTTTTTTAAAATCTTGTAAGTAGCTTCTATTTTATTTTAATTAATTTATATCCTTTATTTTTATAATATAACTTAAACTTATTGTATTATAAAAGTTCTTGTGTAAAAATATCTTTTATATTGACTATAATTAAGTATTATGATAACATGATTTAAGCTATAATTAGTGATATATGTATTAAATTAAATAAAAAAATCAAAAGTACAATAGTACAATTTAAATATAAATGAATTAGAATTAATATTGAGATTAGGATGTGAATAATTATGATTTATATAAAATTAGTTAAACTTGTTAGAAAACTTAACTCTACACAAATGTATATGATGAAGCGTTGTGTAGAGGTTAATCTGGAAGCTTAAAGCTTCTATCTTCATCGGCAAATATAGGTTTAGTGTAGTTTTTTAGCTATGCTTATTTAAATTTACCTATTTGCCGATAGATATATAGATTTTATGGCCATAGATAGCAATGCTTATCTATGGCCTTTTGTTTTTCCAAAAGCAGAGGTCGGCATTTTATAATGCTATTCCTCTGCTTTTTTATTTTCATAAAATTTTTATAGTAAAAAAGGAGTTTGAATTATGAGTTTATTAAAAGTAAATAATTTATCACAATGTTTTATGGATAAATCACTGTACGAAAAAGCTGACTTTGATTTATTTAAAGGCGAACATATAGGTGTGGTCGGCCAAAATGGTGTAGGTAAAAGCACCTTAATTAAAATTTTATTAGGAGAAGTTATCCCAGATACAGGAGAGATTAAGTGGCAACCTAATATCAAAATAGGTCATTTGGACCAATATGCAGATATTAATAGAGATACAACAATATCATTGTATTTACACACTGCATTTGAAGACCTCTATAAAATAGAGAAAGAAATGAATTTGCTATATCAAGAAAGTTCTATATCTGGAAATGAGCAACAACTTATTAAGGCATCAACTTATCAAGAGCAATTAATAGCAAATGATTTCTACTCTATAGACAATGAAATAAATAAGGTAGCAAATGGTCTTGGACTAGATTCAATAGGAATGAATCGTATTATTGGGGAACTTAGTGGAGGTCAAAGAGCAAAAGTAATTATGGCAAAATTACTACTTTCTAATTATGAAGTTTTATTATTAGATGAACCAACAAATTTTTTAGACAAAGAGCATGTTGAATGGCTTGCCAATTATCTAAATACATTTAGAGGTGCATTTATTGTAGTCTCCCATGATTTCGACTTTCTAGAAAAAATTTCCACAGGTATTCTCGATATAGAATTTGGAATGATTAAAAAGTATCATGGAAAATACTCAGAATTTCTTAAACAAAAATCACACTTAAGAGAGGATTATATTAGAAAATATCAAGCGCAACAAAAGAAAATAGAAAAAGAAGAAACATTTATACGTAAAAATAAGGCTGGTGTAAATTCAAAAATTGCAAGAGGAAGACAAAAACAATTGGATAGAATAGAAAAAATAGCTCCTCCTAACTTTACAGGAAAACCATGTATCCAATTTGCAGAAATTGAAATATCTGTGCAAAACGCACTCACAGTAACTAATCTTGAAGTTGGATACTATTATCCATTACTACCAAAATTAAATTTTTCTGTTAATGCAGGTCAAAAAGTAGTTATAACTGGATTTAATGGAATTGGTAAATCCACTTTGTTAAAAACATTGGTTAAAGATATCCCTTGTATTTCTGGAAGCTTCCTCTTTTCAGACCAGATAAAAATTGGTTATTATGAGCAGGATTTAAAATGGGAAAATCCTATTAAAACACCACTTCAAATAATGGCAGATATATATCCAAAATTAAGCACAAAGGAAATCAGACGCTCTTTAGCCAAGTGTGGTGTAAAAGAAGAACATGTTTCAAGAAGTGTTTCCACACTAAGTGGTGGTGAACAGTCTAAGGTTAAATTATGTTGTGTGATGTTGTCACCTTGTAATTTCTTGATTTTAGATGAACCAACTAACCACTTTGATGCAGAAACAAAAGATGCTTTACAAAATGCTTTGAAACAATTTAGGGGAAGTATTATTTTAGTTTCTCACGAAGAAAAGTTTTATAAAGGTTGGATTGACAAGGTATTTAATTTGAAATCGTAAATATTTTACTAAAGTATAAGCATATTAATAGGCACTCATAAATGAGTGCCTAAAAAACAATCACTAAAATTCATCCTAATCAACTCTATTCACAAGCTTATATCCAAGCCCTTTGACTGTTATAAGTATTTTAGGATTTGAAGGATTATCTTCAATCTTTTCTCTTAGATGTCTTATATGTACCATAATTGTATTGTCGCATATACTACTATATACACCCCATACCTGTTCATAAAGACTTTCTTTTCCTATAATTTTATTTAAATTTTGAGCCATATAACTTAAAAGTTGATATTCTCTACCTGTTAACTCAATTTCATTTTCATCTTTATACACACGGCATCCTTCTGTATCAACTGTAATATTACCTAACCTAATTATTGAATTTTCTGATGATACAACACTTTGATATTGTTGTCTACGCAACTGAGCTTTGACTCTAAAAACAACTTCTCTTGGACTAAATGGCTTTGTTATATAATCATCTCCTCCACTACTAAGACCAAGTATTTTGTCAATATCATCATCTTTTGATGAAAGAAAGAGAATTGAACAATATGAAAACTCTCTAATTTTTTTGCACACTTCTATGCCATCTACATCAGGTAACATTATGTCGAGAATAACAACATCTGGACATTCTATCTTACACAAAGAAATCGCATCTAAGCCATTATAAGCTTTAACAATATTTTTAAAGCCATCCTTTATCAATACTTCCTCAATTAAATTTATTATATCTTTTTCATCATCAACAAGTAATATTTTCTTATCAAAGTATGTTTCCATAGTAAAATCACTCCTAATAAAGAGTTATTGTCTTTTATCTACTAACCCTCTAACTCTATGCGTTCTGCTTAAAGTATATTCAAATAATTAAACAAAATCAAGTACATATCAATTATAAATTAAATTATAGCTAATTGTAATCTTTCTCATATTAATTCAAACAATTAAATAAAATTTGAACAGAATTATCAAGAATATTCCATCCTTTTAGAAATATTAATAAGATTATGTTGTTGCTATAATAACCTTATGAATTATATGTGTTATGCTAGCAAATTACATTTAGCATTTTCAACATATTGTTTACATATAGTCCATACTTTCTCTATTGTCTCTTTGTTATTGACATAAGGTGGATAAACATCTGTGCTTGTAATGCTTTTTATAAATGATATTGAGTCATTAGCCATTTCAACAATCTTTCCTTGGTGATTTATTAGTTTTCCAGTCATACCTGTATAAACATTAGAGGTGCAAATCGAAAAGTAAGCCTCTCCAATAATTTCTGATTTTGGTATAATAATGTTTTGTAAAAATGCAAGTACTTTCCAATACGAATTAAATTTCTTAATTGTTTCTTTACTCATTTTTGTTGCTGGAACCATAATTGCATTTACACTTATATTATAAGGCTTGTATTCTTGTTTCATCATACTTGTAACCATAAGTAAAGCTATTTTAGAATCTCCATAAATTTTATAAGAATTATATTCTTTATCTTCTACAGTTTCACCACTTAAAACTCCAAAATTAATTTTTCTTCTTTCATCAAAAAAATGCTTTATATTTGTACTACATACATTTAGAATTTTAGGATTTTTTGATTTAGCAAGCATATCCAATAATAAATTGGTCATAAGAACTGGCCCAAATAGATTGGTAGCAAATGTTAATTCTATACCATCAATACTTCGTTGAAAATTTTTTTCTCCATGTTTAAAATGTCCAGCATTATGGATTAAGATATCCAATACATTGTATTTTTTTTTATAGGTCTCACAAAAACTATAAATTGATTGTCTCGATGAAATATCTAGTTGAAGCAAATCCACATTAATATTTTTAGTTTTAGCTATAATTTCGTGACACACGGGTTCACTAATCTGAATATTACGACATGCCATTATAATCCTATAACCCTCTGATGCAAACTTAAATGCTGCTGCCTTTCCTATCCCTGAATTAGCTCCAGTTATTATTACAGTTCCTTTCATGTTAGCTACCCCCTTTTCCTTGATTCTGACTATTGTTTGGCCACTCATTAATTAATTTCTTCTTTAAATTTTCAAACCATGCTATTTCAAAATTTGTCCTGTCAATTCCAAACTTTAAGGTCAATAACTCAAAATCAATTATATCTTGAATATCTCTTTGTATGTTGGAATGTTCAGTATCTTGTAAAAAGTGATTAAACTGTTCTTGGTTTTCTTCTAGATAGGTAATATACTGTAATTTTGCAACATTGATGTCTTGTATTTTGATATTCTCCAACTGCTCTCTTTCCTTTTTGAGGTCAACAATATAAGATTGAATTAGTGACAATCTTTTTTGCGTTGGAACAAATCCCATAAAAAATAATTTACTTAATTCCATATCCTTCACTTTACCTGCAACCATAGACGTCTCTACCCATTCTAAAAAACATGCTTTTCCTGCATCCGTTAATGAATAAAATTTCTTATTGACACTATTTTCAACAAACTCTTCATACACTATCATCTTCTTTTCAAGCAACTTTTTTATTGCCGCTTGAATACTTCCCATACTGTTGCTACACATCGAAGTGAAATTCATTTCTATGACACTTCTCAGTTCATAAATTGTCAGCTTCTTAAGCATAAGTAATCCTAAAATAATTTTGTCCATTTTATTTACTCTCCTTTTATATTACTAATAGTAACATTTCTAATAGATAAAATCAATCACTAAAAAAGTCAAAGTAACACCTTTAAAATCGCAGTAATAATCTTTTAAGAACTCTAGAAAATTAATTTTATATAGATTTTATAGCTTTAATAAGAAAACAGTAATAGTCTTAATGATAACACCTAGAATATTTTAAGATAAATAATTAAAGATTTGTATCATACTTCCACATGTGTAAGCTTTAATATTTTATATTATAAGAACAATATTCTGTTTATAATTGACTTTATCTAAATCGTATTATAAAATATAAACAGAACAATATTCTGTTTATTTGAATAAGATGCTAATTTTATGGCAAGAAAATCTGCTTTAGAAGGAGGAAAAAGAGAAGAAATACTAGATTCTGCTATTCAATTATTTTTAAAGTATGGGTATGAAATCATCTCTGTTAGCATGATATTAAATAAGGTTAATGGAGAAGTTGGAATGTTTTATCATTATTTTAGCTCTAAGCAAGAGCTATTTTACAAATCATTAGAGCATTTCACTATTTTACAAATTAGTTAATAATAAGGTCCAATAAAAATAAACAGCATACAGTTATTTCTGAATTTTTAGGTAGAACGTTAAAAGTTCCACCTCTTATATTTACAAAGTGAATATATAATAAAAACATTTTAAGGAGGTTTGATTATGAAAATTTTATTTATAAATTTACCTTTTTCTGGACACGTATACCCTACCCTTGGGTTAGTGGAAAAATTAGTGAATAGAGGTAATTCTGTAACATACTTACTAACTGAAGAATGGAAAGATAAAGTCTTAGAAGTGGGAGCTGATTTCCTTTATTATGAAGATAACGAAAAACTTTCTATTCAAATAAAAAATGTCTATCAAGCCTCTATAAAGGTAGCACATGAATTCGATTTAATTATTTATGAGCATTTTTTCTTTCTAGGAAAACATATAGCAGAGAGATTCAATAAACCTGTTATTAGGATTATTACTGCACCAGCTACTAATAAAGTTTTGATGAAAGAATTTATTAATTCGGGTGGCGTGTTAAGTGTATTTCGTTTTGAATGGGTATGTCGTAGATGGACTAAAAAAGTGTCAAAGGGAATTAAATTAAAGACTGATTCTTGGTTAAAAGAGATTACTGAAAATCCTCCAGAACTTAATCTTGTATATACTGTAAAAAAATTCCAACCATATGCAGAAGATTTTTCAGAAAATAAATTTAAGTTTCTGGGTACCTCTATTTATCAACGTAATAAAAAAAATGAATTTATATTGCCAAAATCAAAAAATAATTTGGTCTATATTTCTCTAGGTACAATTGTAAATAAAGCAATGTCATTTTACAAAAAATGTATCAATGCTTTTAAAGATGAAAATGTAACTGTCATTATATCTGTTGGTAATTCAATAAATATATCAGATTTAGGTAAGATACCAAATAATTTTTATATTTTCCCTTTTGTACCACAGCTTGAAATATTAGAAAAAGCAAGTGTTTTTATAACTCATGGTGGCTTAAATAGTGTTATGGAGTCTCTTTATTTTGGCGTTCCTATGGTGGTTATTCCGTTTATAAGTGACCAACCAACTAACGCACAGCAAATTGAACGCTTAAACTTAGGAAAAAAGATTTCTCACAAACACATTACAAGTGACATTCTTAAAAATTCTACCTTAGCTGTTCTTAATGATTCGACTATAGCTCAAAGTATATTGCTTATGCAAAAAGAAATTAGAAATGCAGGTGGTAATGAATTTGGTGCTGATTTGATTATTCAGTATATGGATAACAAAATGGTAAAAGAACATTAAAATCGTACTGTTGTTAGGAACAAACTTGTCAGTTAAGGAATGAATCCAAAGGAAAGAATACAATAAAAGCCCATAAATAAATGAAAAATCGTTACTTATGGGCTAAATGATGTACAGTCGAAAAAGATATATATTAATTATATTTATTATTGTATTTATATATAGTTATACTTATTCTTATATCTATATATAAAACTAACTGTTAAAAATAAGGTTAAAAACTCAGCAATTGGCACTGCTAACCATATTCCATCTATATTCAAGATATTTGGTAATGTCAATAAACCTATAGTTATAAAACCAAATGTACGTAAAAAAGATAATATTGCAGATATCTTTCCATTAGATAATGCTGTAAACATAGATGATGTAAACCTATACTGGTAATTAGTATTCCAATTATAGCTACAGATAATATAATCAAAGTAAAAATTTTCTTTGCTCCATCCATATCCATTCCCCATCTTGCAAGCTACAATAGCACTTCCTCCAGTAGCAAGCCTGGTTCCAAGTCCAACAATAATATTAATAATAGGACAGACAAGATTAATTGCAGATAAAGCATTTGTATCTACAAATCTAGATACAAATATAGTATCTACAATCGTATATAATCCCATAAAAATTATATATAATTATTTAAATAGAGTTTTAATATATCTTGCTATTATAATATCATATATGATAAGTATAATACCTTAATCTTTAATCTAATTATTTTTCATCTTTTAATCAATACTTACATAAATTTTAGTTTCTATTGTCTAGTATCATATGAAACAGGTTTATGAAATAAGTACTTCTATAATACTACTAATATCTATTTTTAACTCTTTAGATAATATATGTATTATTACTTCTTCAGTGGCTGAGATACTTGCTACAACACAAACTATACTTGCAAGTAAATTTGTATTCATAATATTATAAACTAAAGGTAAACAGAATAACATAAAACCAGATAATTTATTTCCATATGTATGTAATATAGCAAATGTGTTGTATTTACGAATCACTATAATTATTGATGTAATTCGAACAAGGACAATTATTAATATCCATAATACTATATATTTTGAAATATTTATCACTGGAAGCATAATAATAAACATTGATATTACTAAACATATATCAGCCATACTATCAAGCCTTGAGCCAAGCTTACTTTCTATATTCATTTTTCTAGCTATATATCCATCAAGAAAATCACTTACTCCACACATAATATAGACTGTAAAAAATAAAGAAGAAAACATATCTATTTTGAGCAAAGCTATTGATAAAATGATTCTAAGTATAGTAATAATATTTGCTATATTTTTCATTCCTTGTCACCTCTAAACTGAAAATTTATTAACTACTTGCACTTTTATAATGTTTCAGTCCTAATTTCCAAAACCTCCACATAAATACTGTAAATACAAATACAATACTAATTGAGTAGATTAATCCTTTTATTGTTAATGTCCCAGACAAAATTTGAGTTGGGATTGTTGACATAATTCCATATGGTAAAATCAAATAAAATAGTAGCTTAAAAATACCTTCATAAATTATACCTGGAATTTTCATATTCATTGGTAGTAAATTATCTTCCAATCTCATTATAGCAGAGGATGATATAACAAAAAATGGAATTGTCCGAAATATAATACACACATCATAAAAAAGCAATGTCATCAATAACACCATACATGTATATGCCAGTACCATAGCAAAAGTTATTTCTGAATTTAATCCAGATACTCCATATACAACTATAAGTATACTTGCCAAAATTAAAGGTGATGAACCGATATTAACATTCTCAAATGTCAATCTAAACAATGGGTCTATTGGCTTTGTAATATAATAATCTAATTCTCCTTCTTGAATTTTGCGTGGAATATCATAAATTCCAAAACAGAAAATGGTCATATTTATAGCATTTATTAATGAAAAAGTTCCTATAAATATTATCATCTCTCCACGCTGCCAACCTCCTATTGAATCTACATGAGAGTAAATGCCATTAAACATTAACAATTGTAATATAAATAATGAACTATCTACAAAAAATGCTCCAAAAAAATCAAATCTAAACACCATCATTTTCGATAATTTCATTTTTAGTAACATAAATATTATTTTAAATTTTTTTTCATTATATCCCCACTCCATCAAATAGTGTTCTCATCTTCTTATAGACAATTTTATTTACTATAAAGAAGAATAAAACCCATAATGCTATAATAATCAGTCCTTGTACTGCATCATTACTATTTCTACCTATTAATAACATAGATGGTAAATAGGTTGTGTAATAAAATGGAAACAATTTCATAACATTTACTACAACTTCTGGCAAAAGAACAAGCGGTATCATTGTTCCTGTAACAAATTCAGTTATATTATCGATTATCATTCTAAAAAAACCAATCTCTAGAAATTTAAATGATAAAATTCCAATAAAGAAATGAAGCTGCATCATAAAAATAAGCCCTAAGAAAATCATCAAAATTGAAATTAAAATTTGTATTGGATTTGATGTAAAAGCAAAATCTATTTTAAATATAAAAATCCATACAAAAGCAGAAATCATATTAAATACTAAGTAAAAAAAGGTCATTCCAAAATTTTTAGCAAAAAAATAATTTTGTGCACCAATCGGAATAATCATGTATTTTGAAAATGTACCCAACTTTACACGATTGCATATCTCCTCACTTGTACTTCTTGACATATCAATACCTGATAAAAATGAACTTATTATATAATAAGACAACATTGAATTAAATGTAAAGCCAGAAACTATGTCATTTTCACCAAAAATTGCCTTCCACAAAATATAAGCAAATAAAATTTTTATAATAGTAAACATCATGTTAACTACTACATCAAACCTCCAAATAAGTTGTACTTTGAAATTAATTTTAGCTATTTCATAGTACTTTCTTATATTTTGTTTAAATCTATAAAACAATGATTGTCTTGAATATGCTTCATTATAGTTGTTCATAATACTCTTCACATCCTTCTTTGTATATTCGTTCTACAACATTCCCTATATCTTCTTCTTCAATTGTTACATCCTCAACATCATACTTATCAAAAATCCATTTAACAGTTTCATTACCTTTTTCTTTTGGTACAATTACTGATGTTTTATGTTTTGTTTGCTCAATAATCTTATAGTCTTTTGGAAATAAAATTTTAGTTTCATCAGTGAAGCTAACTGTTATTTTCTTATATTTTTGAAAATGATTAAATAATTCATCTGTAGAGCCATCATATATTTTATGACTATTTTCTATGACAATACTTCGACTACAAAGGCTCTTTATATCCTCCATATAATGAGAGGTAAGCATTATTGTAGTACCTTTTTTCTTATTTACTTCTTTCAGAAAATACCTAATTTGTTTTTGTGCCACTGCATCTAGACCTATTGTTGGTTCATCTAAAAATAAAATTTTAGGATTATGAAGAAGTGCTACAATAAGCTCCATTTTCATTCTTTCTCCTAAAGAAAGTGTTCTAACTTGAACATTTATATAATCAGATACTTCAAACAACTCTATAAAATAATCCAAATTCTTTTTATACTCTTCATCAGATATATCATATAACTCTTTAAATAAAAGAAATGTATCTGCTGGCGTCAATTCAAAAAATAGCTGACTTTTTTGCCCCATAACAACAGCATATTGTTTTTTAAAGTTATTTTCTAACTTATTTGGATAATAACCCATGACAGAGATTTTTCCAGAAGATGGAGCAATAATTCCAGTCATCATCTTGACAAGAGTTGTTTTTCCAGCTCCATTTTTACCTATTAATCCAACAAATTCTCCTTCCTCTATTTTTAAATTAAGGGATGATATAGCTGTTTTTTCTGTATATTTTCTATTAAATAAAGATTTTATACTTCCCATAAATCCTGGTTCTTTCTCAAACCTCCTATAAGATTTAGTCAGTTCATTAAGTTCAATAATACTCATTTTTATTGCCTCCATATCTTGTATTTTCTACAAAAAAAGTCCACAGGTATTCATATCTGCCTTTTTATGTGGTATTATTTACCTACACAAAAACAGAAAACTCCTGTGGACTAGAAAATTTAATCTTTTCTATTTCAACATAATTATATTTAAAATAACACTATGGAAAATTAATAAAGGTGTAGCAGATTAAAGCCCACTACACCACAATTTAACAAAGTAATATATAATAATATTATTATTTGTTGTCATATGTTAGTTATCTATAAAGGCAGAACAAGACACAACAATTAAATGTATCAAAAATACACTTAAAAATTCTGATTAAACAGAATACCTATGCGTCTCCAACTATTTACTTGTTGGTTACCATTATATATAACTCCGACATCAAGCAAGACACTCCTTTACTAATATTATTGCTGATATTTTACCATAAAATTTTTTTATATTCAAGTATAATTTAAGATGCTCATATATTTAAATTTATTTTATTTCTTTACAATTGAAATTAAATTTCATTAATTGCTTTAATCAAAATTTAAAAATACATTATTTACATTAGAGATGATTACCCTATGCTTCTTCTTATAAAGTACACTATTGTACAAATCAGATGCAATTTTTTTAATTCTATATTATAATATTGTCACAAGCATCCAAATAAATAGTACTAACTAAAAGAATTATAAACTACAAATCTTAAGGGGTTACTCTATGGAAAATAATACAATACAAGAACAATTATGTGATTTATCAAAGAAAATCTGGCACATTTATATTTTAAATCCAGACGAGGATGGCTTACAATTTATCATGTCTTTATTAGATGATAATTTTACATTGTTTGGAACAGGAAAACATGAATTCTATACATCATTAGAGAACTTCATTATAAATCTTGAAAAAGACCAAATAGAATCAGAAGAAATAAATTTTAAAATTATAGATGAGTGGTACTCATGTACTAAAGTTACAAATGAAACTTTTATAGTATATGGAACTCTATGGGTAATAGAAGAAGAGTACTTAGAAAGAGACATCTATGTAGAAATGGATACTCGATTTACTATGGTATATAAAGTTATAGATGGTAAAATCACACTGCTCCATATACACCATTCTATTCCAAACTTTGATCAGGTAAAAGATGAATACTATCCTAAAACAATAACTGAAAAAGCAAAAGAAGCTCTAGCTATGGCTAATGAATTTAAGTTGAAATCAGAAAAAGACCTTATGACTGGATTATATAATCGTCATTTTTTTGAAGTACATATAAAAGAAATGCTAGAAACTACTTCATGTGGGTATTTTTATATTTTTGATTTAGATAATTTTAAGCAAATAAATGATATATTTGGTCATATTAGAGGAGATGAAATATTAATACAATTTGCTAATGTTTTGACTAAAGTGTTTACCAATAATGCTATTATTGGAAGACTTGGAGGAGATGAATTTGCTGTATTTGAATATATCAATCAGTCTAAGGAAGATGTTGAAAATAAAGCAAAAAAAGTTGCAAAGTTATGTTCTGATATCAATTCTTGCTCTATAGGCATATCAAGACTAGAAAGCAACTTAGATACGTTTCAATCTTTATATAAACAATCTGATTATGCTCTATATTATACAAAAAGAAACAACAAAGGAAAATTTAGTTGGTTTTAAGCAGTATTATTTGATGTATTTGTAATATGAATGCTAAAGGAACATAAAAAGTACACAGACACAGAGCCGATATACTGCTATCGCCAACAAGTTTATCGGCTCTGTATCTGTTCATCTGACTATCTGATAACTAGAACTTCAATAAATAAGCAGCCTTTCAATCCATCAACAAATGAATAAATATGGCAAAACAACTGCACTCAGGTTTGAAATATCTTATTTATTTTTAGAATATTTTTTAATGATTTTATTTGTTTTTGTAATGTTTTTGAATTTCTTTTCCTTCTCTGCCAAATAGTTGCCCATTCACCATTTTTTCTCACCCATACTCCAATGTGTTCCATATTACCATCACAATCTGTGGCACAGTTACTAGGAATAATATCCACATGAAACTGTGTAGGCAATGAGTACAGTGATTTCTATGTTGTGTACCAGAGCCTTCTAGAACTACAAAGCAACCACACTTTTTGCAAATAAAATTATCTAGACAGGTGTTATCCTGATAACAAGTTCACTTTCTATTTGTATAATTCATTTTTAAATCCTCCATATCTTGTATTTTCTACAAAAAAAGCCCACAGATACTTATATCTACCTTTTTATGTGGTATACATATTTACCTACACAAAAATAGAAAACTCCTGTAGACTGGAAAATTTAATCTTTTCTATTTCAACATAATTATATTCAAAATAACTCTATGTAAAATTAATAAAGGTATAGCAAATTAAAGCCCACTACACCACAATTTAACAAAGTAATATGTAATAATATTATTATTTGTTGTCATATGTTAGTTATCTATAAATGCTGAGCAAGACACTCATTCACTAATATTATTACTGATACTTTACTATAAAATATTTTTATATTCAAGTGTAGTTTAACATACTCATATATTTAGGTTTGTCTCATTCCTTTATTCTATAGCATTTAGGAGTCTTTTCAAATCTAATATTCACTTAATATTAATTTTTTATAATAAGTATTTTTTATATTTTTCCTTATGGCAGTACATAAAGATAATTCTATAAATTTGTTATTTCATAACATTGTTCCAAAAATATAATACAAGTACTACTTATTTGATTCAATCCATTTTCTTCTATTGGAAAATGCCCTGCACCTTCAAGCATCGTAATCTTTTTATTACCTGTTAATCGGTCAAAAAACAGTTTACTTAATGATACATATTTCCAATAGACGTATGAGCTTTTTTCGCTATAGTTCTCATAGAAGAATTTTCATAACCTTTTTTTAAAAATTCGTTTGTTGCAACTTCTGCAATTTTCTTTTCTATTTCTTCTTTTTTTATTTGCATCTTTAGTAATCCTCCTAGAAATATCATACTTGCAGATAATAATAATTACAATGTATGTTCATTATTAAAAAACAGAATTTTAATTTTGTTCATTATTGAATTATGAAATAGAAAAAAAGGCTCCCTAATGGCTCTGCCCGATAAGGATGTTTTCCATCCTTGAGATTGGCCGTAGGATACACAGCGAGTATCCTACAGCTTTTCTCTGTTCTAAACTCTGCCGACAAAGTTGAAATAGACCTCAACCTGCTGGGTGTAATTTTTCTTCTTCCGTGGCTCGCTGCGCTCATAAACAACGATTTTTTCGATAAACTCTCGCACGAGTTCGGACGTCAGCTCCCGAATATCAGTGTACTTTTCCACGATTTTAAGAAAGCGGTCGGCGTTGAGCAGCTTATCCTGCTCGGCGTCGATTTCTGCCTTTGCGGACGATTTATGGCATTTACCGCATTGCATCAAGACTATATGCTTTATTACCTACTGACCGGCACGGCGATTGCGCCTACCAAAAACGGCAAAGCTGATTTTGAAGCCATAGACAAAATGGAGCTTGCAGACAAAAAAGAACAGCTTGCCGCAATCGACAAGCTGAACCCCAAGGGCGCAAATATTGTGAGCTTCACCATTCTACAAAGCCTCAATGAATTTCTGTATTTTGAATTTACAGAATTACTCAAGCAGGGTTTGCGTGTGCGAAAGTGCCGCAACTGCGGCCGATATTTCGTTCTCAAATCCAAGCACGAAACCTTTTACTGTGACCGAACGGCAGAAAACGGACTCACATGTAAGGCAATCGGCAACAAAGCGGAGTATCTGAAAAAGCTGGCGGAGGATGCACCGCTGCTCGATTATGAGCGGATTTACAAGGCGCATTACGCTAAGATGATGCGGGATGAAGCCAAAGAAATGCCCGCCGACGATAAGATTGGTGCGGCACGAAAAGCGTTCACTTTTTGGGCGGAAACGGCGAAAGAAGCAAGGCGGCAGTATGTGGCGGGGGGAATTTCAGAAACGGAATTTGCTAAAAGGCTTGAATTGCAATGACTTTTGTATTTCTTTTAGACGATATTTTTGGTATACTGAATTAGAAAGATACCCTCCTGCGATTTGGTGGTAGCGGCGGGATGGGTTCAATTTATATTAGACGAGGTCAAACTTATGAACATTCAAACGAAACGGTTAGTACTTTTGCCTGTTGAAAAAAAGCATAAACACGACATTTTCGCTAACTTCTCAAATGAGGTAACAACATACATGTTTCCTTGTCCTGCGAATAAAATAAGCGAAACTGAAAGTGTTATTGAAAATTTCACGAAACAACGCATTGATGGCACTGATTTTGTGTATGTGATTACACTTTCGGATACGGGTGAGTTTTTAGGAACATGCGGTTTGCACAAATTAAAAGGTGAAATTCCTGAACTTGGCATCTGGACAAAAATATCAGCTCATGGTAATTATTATGGCAGAGAAGCTATTGGTGGACTGATCGAGTATGCCGAAAATATGGGTATTAAAAAGCTGCTCTATCCTGTTGACAAACGAAATATTGCAAGCAAAAAAATACCGCTCTATTTTGGGGGTGTGCTATCCAGCGAGAAAGAAGTAATAACGCCGGATGGACGCAAATTATACCTTGAAGAATATATGATTGATACGAAATGTGGTGAAAAAAGTGAATGAGATAACAAACCGAATATTAAATAAGATTGGTAATCCAGAATTAACGGAGAAAATGGCTTCGTTGTCACAATCTGACCTGAATACATTGCTGCTTGAGATAATGAAGCAAAAAAATATATCTCCTCCAAATATGCTGAAAAGCTATGCGCTAAACCGTTTTTGCGTTCCGAGCGGTTGCGATGCCATAGATTATCACAAGTATGAAATTATGCTATTAGAGCTTGCAAAAAGTGTTGGTATTAAAAGCGTTATGCTTTCTCCCGTTGCACCGTTTGGTAACTGCTCTACATTTGGCTGTGTGGATCAAAACAATATAGTCAGTGCACTTCGTGGAACAGAAGTACTTGCTGACCCAACAAATATGCTCGCAACCATAATTGCGGATAAAATAAAAAATAAAGCACTTGATAATTCTACTGCCGCGCACTTTTGCACAACTGCAAGAACGACGAGAACTCAACCTCTTTTAAGCAAAAATCATTTTGCTCACTTCGGGATATTTTGCATTGTATCGACAGCTAAAGACACTGGCTCTTATTTGAGTGAGAAAGAAATACTTTTAAAGCAGCTTGAGTATTATAAGCTACTGTTACTCGAAAAGTATCATGCAAAAATGTCGGTCACTCTTAGAAAGCGTGGTGGCTATACCGATACCGATGGATTTTTTCAGAGAATGTCAGAACTGATACAAACCGAGCTACCTGATACACCGTTTGATTTTGATTTAGACCATGAGGATAATAATTATTACAAAGGAATCAATTTTAAGATTTATATGGAAAAAGACGGTGAAACCCTTGAAATTGGTGACGGTGGGTTTGTTGATTGGACGCAACAGATGTTATGCAATAAGCGAGAGAGATTGCTTATTAGCGGTATTGGAATTGAGCGAATTATGATGCTATAATCATATTATGAGCAATTTGCTGTGTGCCACTCTCGTTGGCTGCTTTTCGAGAGTATCGAGATAATCTACACAAACAAGCCGCCACACCAACTTTTTACGGTTAGTGCAGCGGCTGTTTTTAAGTGTAAATCAGTTCTGCAAACACAATTTCATCGGCTATCGTCTGTGCCTGTGTCCGTAGCCTAATGCGCTCCATCGTATCCTCAAGGGTCATTGGGTGGGCTGTGAGCCAGTCTGCCTGTATCCGCTCGGAACGGTCAAAGGCGGTCTTATCAATCTGCTTACAATGTTCTGCCAGTTTGCCTGTCAAAAACAATTCCCGATACATCCCAAACTTATACTTATGTAGATACCGTAATCGAAATAAACCATATTTACTTAAATCGTTTTCTATGTTTTCCATTCCAGTTTCAATGTTCGGATAAAGCAACCCATTAATACCAATATATTCCAAGTCAATCATCATCGCCCACCTCCAAAATCTCTAACATCAGCTTTGCCCCCAGCTTGAAGCCATCAATAAAAGACTGTGTAGCATACATGGAAGTCGCATCGGAATCTTTGGAAAGAAACTCATCGAGCTCCGCTTTCATTGGTTCGCATAGAGCTTATCCTCAAGGGCATCGTGAGCCTTCATGGCAATCTCTCTTGCGGCTTTATATCCGCCAAGTCGAATCCTCGTCCGCTCGCCTGGGCAAATATCCCCATTATAAAGCAATTCAATTGTCTGTTGCATTATCTCGCCTACTTCACCTATTATGGTAAGCGATAAATGCTTGCGCGTCCAGACCGGAATCCCAGACAAAGATTTAACGATTTAAAGTGATTTATCCGGCAATAGTACAGCAAAAAGCCATTGGAACCGTCTGTAAAGATAGTTTCAATGGCTTTTTGGTTTTGTGTGAAATGGATGCTTACAATTTACTTGGAACCGTTTGGCTGTATGCCTTGCTGTTACTTGGTTTGTAAACATCCTTATCACAGAGAGCCTAAAGAGCCTTTCCTGTTTTATTATTTAAATCTTAATATATACATTACTATTGCTTGATTATCTTAGCTACAGTTTCCACATGTGTAGAATGAGGGAACATATCTACAGGTTGTACCTCAATACATTTAAATCCATGCATATTTAGATAATCTAAATCCCTTGCTAAAGTAGAAGGATTACAAGAAACATAAACAATTCTCTCAGGATTCATTGAAACAATTGTATCTAAAACCTTTTCGTCACAACCCTTTCTAGGTGGGTCTACAACTACAACATTAGCAGTCTTACCCTCACTATACATCTTAGGAACAACCTCTTCTGCCTTACCCACATAGAATTCAGCATTATGTATATTGTTTAATCTAGCATTTACCTTAGCATCTTTTATAGCATCTTCTATAATTTCTATTCCATAAACTTTTTTAGCCTTTTGCGCTAAAAATAAAGAGATTGTACCTATACCACAATAAATATCAAAAACAGTATCAGTATCCTTTAAATCTGCATATTCAAGAGCTTTATCATATAATACCTTAGTTTGTATAGGATTTACTTGGAAAAATGACAATGGAGAAATCTCAAATACTAAATCTCCTATATAATCATTTATTTTACCATCTCCATACACAACTATATTCTCTTTTCCAAGAATGGCATTTGTATTTTTTTCATTTATATTTACAACTAAAGTCTTAAATCCAGGTATATTTTCCTTTAATACTGAAGCTAATTCTTTAAGATATGGAAGTCTGTTTCCATTTGCGACTAATACAACCATTACTTCTTTAGTTGTAAATCCAATTTTTGTCACCAAATGTCTAATTACTCCAGTCTGAGCCTTTTCATCATATATGCTTACCTTATAAGCTCTTATATATGTTTTTATTATCTTAACAATTTTATCATTTAGTTCATGTTGTATTACACATTTTTCTGTCGATATTACATCGTGAGTCTTCTTTTTGTAAAAACCAATAATAGGAACTCCATTGTTCTTTTGTATTGGAAATTGAGCTTTATTTCTATATCTATATGGCTTCTCCATGCCTATAGTATCATGAACTACCACATCATCCAACTTACCTATTCTTGTAAGCACTTGTTTAACTTCATTTGTTTTCATTTCAAGTTGTTTATTATAGTCTAAATCTTGTATTTGGCACCCTCCACAATCCTTAAAATTGTCACTACACACTCTTTTTACTCTAAATGGAGACTTCTCTATTATTTCAACAATGTCTCCTACAGCATAATTTTTCTTGACCTTATTAATTTTAACTTTAACTTTATCTTGTATTAATCCGCCCTCTACAAAAACTGTAATACCATTGTACTTTCCAACGCCTACTCCAGCCTGTCCAATGTCTACTATATCTACAATATACATCTCGTTTTTTGAAAGCATAAATCACCCTCCAATCACTATATTAAATTTAAATTCTTACAAATTCTTTTCTTTAAATATATATTAAAATCTTGCTATTAACTAAACTATATTTTTTACTAAGCTACAATATTTTATTTTACCAAAAAAAAAGGAGCTTATAAAGCCCCTTGACAAAATAAATTTATTATTTTCTTATAAAACTCTAGTTGAACCTCTATATATTACACCTCTTGATGCATCCACTGTTACAACTTCTCCATCTTTTACTAGATTAGTTATATCATTTGCAGACACAATAACTGGGATATCTAAATTTATTCCTACGATAGCTGTATGTGATGTCATTCCACCATTTTCAGTTACTACAGCTCCTGCTTTCTCTATATAATTGTTCATTTCAGCATCAGTAGCTGTAGAAACTAATATATCTCCTTTATTGAAGTCTACACAAGTATCTCCATTTTTTATTATACGAACTTTACCTTCTACTGTTTGATTACCTACACCTATACCTTGAACAATTTCTTCACTTATTACATGAACCTTTATTAAGTTAGTAGTTCCGCTTACTCCTACTGGTACTCCAGCAGTTATAACCACTAGTTCTCCATTATCTATATAATCTGCTTGTCTAGCTGCTTCTATTGCTTTTTCTATAACTTCATCTGTATTTCCTGCAACAGAAGATTTAACTGGATAAACTCCCCATGTAAGAGCTAGTTTATTCATAGTTTTTTCATTATTTGTAGTAGCTATTATTGGAGATTTTGGTCTAAATTTAGACACCATTCTAGCAGTATAACCTGAAGAAGTAGATGTTATTATAGATGATGCATCTAAATCTACAGCTGTTGTACAAGTAGCATGGCTTATTGCATCTGTTACTGTAACATTATTAGTACCATTTTCCTTTAACAATCTATCATAATCCAAAGTTTCTTCTGTTCTTTTTGCTATTGTAGCCATCATTTTTACAGCTTCTACAGGATATTTCCCAGCAGCAGTTTCTCCAGATAACATTATTGCATCTGTTCCATCATATATAGCATTAGCTACGTCTGTAACTTCTGCTCTTGTTGGTCTTGGATTTCTTATCATAGAATCAAGCATTTGTGTAGCAGTTACAACTGGTTTTGCTAATTCATTGCATTTTTTTATCATCATTTTCTGAACTATTGGCATTTCTTCAGTAGGTATTTCAACACCTAAATCACCTCTAGCTACCATTATACCATCAGAAACTTTTAATATTTCATCTAAGTTTTCTACACCTTCTTGATTTTCTATCTTAGATATAATTTGTATATCAGTTGCATTGTTATTTTCTAAAATTTCTCTTATTGCTAGTACATCAGATGCTTTCCTTACAAATGAGGCAGCTATATAGTCTATACCTTGGCTTATTCCAAATTCTATGTCGCTTATATCTTTAGGAGTTATTGCTGGTAAATTTATTTTTACACCAGGCACATTTACCCCTTTATGATTTTTTACTATTCCAGAATTTTCAACGATACATACTATATCTTCGCCATTTATTTCTTTTACTCTTAAACCAACTAAGCCATCATCTATTAGTATAGAATCTCCTACTTTAACATCTTCCGCAAGACCCTTATAACTTACTGTACATATTTCTTTAGTTCCTACAACATCTTTCATAGTTATAGTAAATTTTTGTCCTTCTTCTAAAGATACCTCTGGGTCTGCAAAATTACCTGTTCTAATTTCTGGACCTTTAGTGTCTAATAATATAGCAACTGGTTTATTTAGTTTTTCTCTAACTTTTTTTGCCATATCTATTCTTTCCTTGTGTTCTTCATGTGAACCATGGGAAAAGTTAAATCTGCACACATTTAGACCATTTTGCATAAGTTGAGTTAAAACTTCTTCACTTTGTGATGCTGGCCCTAGTGTACAAACAATTTTTGTTTTCTTTACATTATTTAACATATTTGCTCCTCCTGAAATATTATTTCACAGATTTATTTTAAATACTAAGATTTATATAGATAATATTTTTGCCATTTCATAAGCTTCTTTATCAAAAACCTTCTTTTGAGATAAAGCTTCACTTATTTCTAAGTCAATTATTTTGTTTTCTTTTATTCCGACAACTCTAGCTGACTTTCCATCTAGTAGTAATTCTACAGCTCTTACACCAAGTCTGCTTGCTAGTATTCTATCAAATACAGTTGGGCTTCCTCCTCTTTGAACATGACCTAATACAGTTACTCTTAAATCTGCTCCTGATTCTTTTTTAAGTTCCTTCTCTAAATCGCTAGCACTTCCAACTCCTTCTGCCAACACGATTATACTATGTCTCTTACCTCTTTTTTGAGTAGTCTTTAATCTTAAAGCAACTTCATCTACTTTAACCTCTACTTCTGGTACTATTATAGTTTCAGCTCCTCCTGCAAGACCTGCATATAAGGCTAAATCTCCACAGTGTCTTCCCATAACTTCTACTATATTAACTCTTTCATGAGATGATGATGTATCTCTTATTTTACCTATAGCATCTATAATAGTATTCATTGCAGTGTCAAATCCTATAGTATAATCTGTATATGCTAAGTCATTATCTATAGTTCCTGGTATACCTATAGCTGGAAATCCTAAGTCACTAAGTTTTTGAGCTCCTGTAAATGAACCGTCTCCTCCAATTACTACTAAGCAGTCAATTTTATACTTTTTAAGAATTTTTACTGCCTTTAATCTACCTTCTTCTGTTTTGAATTCTTCACATCTAGAAGATTTTAATATAGTTCCTCCTCTGTGTATAATATCCCCAACAGAAGATAAGTTCATTTCAGTTAAATCTTCTTCCAACAATCCCTTATATCCTCTATTGATTCCATATACTTTGCATCCATAATATATTGCTGACCTTACAACCGCTCTAATTGCAGCATTCATTCCTGGAGCATCTCCTCCACTTGTTAGTAATCCTATAGTTTTCATTTTTTACCTCCTTGGATTTTATGTCAAATTTTTATTATAATCATTCTTATCATATCTTAATGGACTTTTTTCGTCCCTATATCATTTTTCAATCCCATCAAGACTAAAAAAATTAAATGTCCTTAAATGTCCATTTTGTGATATTATATCACAAAACGGACAATATTTTTCATATTATTATAATATATTTAGATTTTTATCCAAAAAATTAAGCTTTTATCTTTATGTTATCCTTAGGAAGTAATCTTTCTAAATTGTTTATAAATTCATCACATATAAAGGTGGATACTCCTGTCATTTTATATGCTTTGCGCTTACCATTTATATTTTCATCCATAGGATATAAGTATATACTGTCATTGCCTGGATATTGCTTTGCTATTTCTATAATATTGTAAGTTGTATCTGTGTCAGACATACTATCTATTTTTAAATACAGTTTTTTTCCACTTTCTAACTTCACATTTTGTACATTTTTAGTTCTTACTGAATTATATTTTTTAGCTTCAAAGTCAGTATTGTCTTTTATATCTTTTATTTCTCTAGCTATAAGTTTTGCATTTTCGCCTTCTTTTATACTTAATGTTCCTTTTACATAAATTATATTATCTTCGTTTAAAATAACATTATATTTTTGTAATAACTGAGGAAAAACTATTATTTCTATAGCACCATATAAATCTTCTAACTCAATAAATGCCATAATTTCATTTCTTTTTGTGGTTTTTATCGTTTTATTTACAATCATTCCACCCATTATTGCATCAGTTTCATTCATTTGTATATATGACTCTTCATCCTCTTTTAATGAATTTAACTTTCCATTATCTATAGATGTTTTTTCTTGTAATTCTTTTTCAAATTGCGATAAAGGATGCCCACTTACATACATTCCCAGAACTTCTTTTTCAAGATTAAGTTTCTCTCTTTCTTCATATTCTGGTCTTTTAGGTAAATTATATATTTGTTGAAAGTCACTATCTTCTTCACTATCTCCAAAAGCATCAAATAATGAAATTTGACCTTGAACATTTTTCTTTCTGTCCATAGAAACACTTTCTAATAAAGTTTCATAACCAGCCATCAGACTAGCTCTATTTTCACTTATATTATCAAAAGCTCCACATTTTATTAAGCTTTCTATTACTCTTTTATTTGTATCTTTTTGGTCTAATCTCTTAACTAAATCAACTAAGTCTATAAATAATCCCTTAGACTCTCTCTCATCAATTATATTATTTATTATATTTACACCAACATTTTTTACAGCAGCCAGACCAAATCTTATGTTGTCACCTTCAACCGAGAATTTTGAAAAACTTTTATTTATGTCTGGTGGCAACACATCTATATCTAATGCTTTACATTCTCTTATATATTCAACTACCTTATCAGTATTTCCCATAACACTAGTTATTAAAGCTGCCATAAACTCAACAGGATAATATGTTTTTAAATAAGCTGTCTCATATGCTAAAACTCCATATGCAGCTGCATGTGATTTATTAAATGCATAACGAGCAAAATCTATCATGTCATCAAATATTTTATTGGCTATTTCCTCTTCTACACCATTTCTAACACACCCTGCAATTTCTATGTTGCCATCTTCATCAAATTTCCCATGAATAAAATATTGTCTTTCTTCTTCCATTACATCCATTTTTTTCTTACTCATGGCTCTTCTAACCAAGTCACTACGACCATAACTATATCCACCTAAATCTCTAACAACTTGCATAACTTGTTCTTGATATACCAAACATCCATATGTAACTTCCATTATTGGTTTTAATTTCTCATGTAAGTATGTTACATCTTTTGGATTACTTTTATTTTTTATATACGCAGGTATAGAGTCCATTGGACCTGGTCTAAATAGGGATATTCCCGCTACAATATCTTCAAAATTATCTGGTTTCAGTTGTTTCATAAAACTTCTCATACCAGCACTTTCCAACTGAAACACTCCTAAAGTATTTCCAGATGAAAGCATTTCATATACCTTTGGATCATCATAGTCCATCTTTGAAAAATCTATATTTTCAGTGTAATTTTTTATTGTTCTATTCTTTTCTATTAAATCAAGTGCATCTCTTATAACTGTAAGTGTTCTTAATCCAAGAAAGTCCATCTTTAAAAGACCAAGTTCTTCAAGTGTTGTCATAGTAAATTGAGTTGTGATTGCATCTTGATGCTTGTACAGAGGTACATACTCATCTACAGGATTTTTGGATATAACAACTCCTGCTGCATGAGTGGAAGCATGTCTTAACATTCCCTCTATTTGCTTTGATATATTGATTATCTCTTTTGTTTCAGGGTCTTGGTCATATAAATCCTTAAGGTTTGGATTTGTATCTAATGCCTTATCTATAGTCATTCCTAAAGCAAATGGTATTTCTTTAGCTATCTTATCAACCTTATTGTAGCCTATATCTAATACTCTTCCAACATCTCTTATTGCGGCTTTTGCACCCATTGTTCCAAAAGTTATTATTTGTGCAACATGGTCATCACCATATTTTCGCTTTACATAGTCTATAACTTCTTCTCTTCTTTCATAGCAAAAATCTATATCTATATCTGGCATAGATATACGTTCTGGATTTAGAAAACGTTCAAATAGGAGAGAATATTTTATTGGGTCTATATCAGTTATCTTAAGTGTATATGCTACTATTGAACCTGCCGCACTACCTCTACCTGGTCCTACTATAATATTATTTTCTTTAGAGAAATTTATAAAGTCCCAAACTATTAAAAAGTATTCCACATAACCCATTTTTTCAATTACATCTAATTCATAGTTTAATCTATCTAGTATCTCACTATCAGGATTATCATATCTTTCTTTTAATCCATTAAAACACAATTCTCTTAAATAAGTTTCTGGCGTATATCCATCTGGAACATCATATTTAGGAAGATGTATAGTGTTAAAATCAAACTCTACATTACACATATCAGCTATTTTTACAGTATTATCAATAGCCTCTAGTGCATATGGGAATAACTCTTCCATTTCTTCTCTTGATTTCAGATAAAACTCATCACTTCCAAATCTCATTCTATTTGGGTCATTTACTGTTTTACCCATTTGAATACACATAAGAACATCATGTATTTTTGAATCTTCTTTATTTACATAGTGAACATCATTAGTAGCAACTAGTGGAATACCAGTCTCTTTTGATAATTTCACTAATCCAGAATTCACTTCTCTCTGTTCTGGTAAATTATGGTCTTGAATTTCTAAAAAGAAATTTTCTTCACCAAATATATCTTTGTAATCAATGGCAAACTTTTTTGCTTTTTCATAATTTCTATTCATCAAAGCACGTGCAACATCTCCTGCAAGACATGCAGAAAGTGCTACAATCCCTTCACAATGCTTTCTAAGTTCTTCCATATCGACTCTAGGCTTATAGTAGAAGCCTTCTACATATGAAGTTGAGACTATTTTTATCAAATTTTTATAGCCTTCCATATTCTTAGCTAACAAAACTAAATGTCCTTGATATTTATCATAATTAGGGTCTTTATCTCTTAATCCACGTGCAGCTGTATAAACTTCACACCCTATAATTGGTTTTATTCCTTCTTTTATAGCTGTTTTATAAAAATCTATAACACCAAACATACAGCCATGGTCAGTAATAGCAATTGAACTCATATTTAATTCTTTAGCTCTTTTTATAAGTTTTTTCACCCTCGAAAATCCATCAAGTAAACTATACTCGGTATGTACATGAAGATGAGCAAAATCTTTTTCCATTAAATCACCTCCTGTTTTATAAATTTAATTTTACCACAAATACATGTCTTAAAACAAAAACAGAGACTTTTATCTCAAAATAGGAATTAACTTCCACCTATAACCCTATATGTTGAAATTAATTCTTATTTTGAGATTGTCCCCTCAAATTTATTATAATGATTTTTTTTTCAAGTCTGTTGCGATTTCTTCTATTTTTCTAAGTCTATGATTGACACCAGATTTTCCTATTGGCGGGTCTAACATCTCTCCAAGCTCCTTGAGAGTCATATCTTCATACTCAATTCTAATCTTGGCTATTTCTTGTAAATTTTCTGGTAAGCTACTAATCCCTATAGTTTCTTGTATTAGTCTAATATTTTCTACTTGTCTTACGGCTGCATTTACTGTTTTAGAAAGGTTAGCTGTCTCGCAATTTACTATTCTGTTTACATTATTTCTCATTTCTTTTACTATTTTAGTATTTTGGAGACTTAAAAGAGCGTGGTGTCCTCCTATAATACTTAATAAATCGGATATTTGTTCACTCTCTTTAAGATAAACAACATAATTATTTTTTCTAGCCACAATTTTACTATTAAAGCCTAAAGAATTTATAAGTTCTTTTAATGAATCTGCAAAATCCTCATTGTTAGTTACAAATTCCATATGATAGTTTTTTTCTGGATCACTTATAGAACCTCCACCAAGAAAAGCTCCTCTTATAAAAGCTCTTTTACATCCCTCATGTTTAACCAAACTTTCTGGAACTCTATTTATAGTAAAAAATCCCTCTTTTTCTTCCAATACACCTAATTTTTTTAATAACATTTCTGAACCCATTTCACTTGTTACCATTAATACATAACTATTATTTCTCTTTAACATTTGATTTTTATTTACAGAAATTGTAGTATTTATGCTGAAATTCTTTTTTAATAACTTAAAGACTTTACGGGCTATTGAGTTTAATTCTGTTGTTATTTTTAAATTTAGTTTTTTATATCCAACAATTTGTATACTTCCCCCTGATTTAACTAGAGCTGACAGTTCAGCTATATTACAACATTCATTCTCAGATACAATTCTCGCTAGTTCATTTTTGGTTTCAGTTGAAAAAGACATATATATCACCCATTAACTAATTTTTCTTTAACCTTTTTTTTATTTCCTGCAAGGCAACCTTTATTATTTCCTTTTCATCATCATACCTAGCTAGGTCTACCACTCTATCTAGATGGATAAATTTAGCATCAATAAAGCCTTCCTCTTTTTGTGGAATAGTATCCATATTTTTTGCTTGCATTAAGTACCAAAAAACTGTTTTATGAACTGCTCTATTTTCATCCCAGTTTTCTTTGAATGTATAGTGTATTTCACCTAAATATTTCAATATATCTGCTTTTACTCCAGTTTCTTCGCTTACTTCACGTAATGCTGCCTCTTGGTTATTTTCCCCTTCTTCTACTTTTCCTTTGGGTAGCACCCAATCTCCATTGAACTTCCTTAGTAAAAGAATCGTATTGCCAAACAGGACTACACCACCAGCACTAACCTCTTCTCTCATCGATGTTCACTCCTTAAAACTAACATAATGATAAGGATTTCTACACTTTTTTTTAAAATCCTTTTTTACTAACTTTTGTTGTAATTATGATTTAGGGCTAACTCAATAACTATGTTAGATATATATTTTGCATCATGTCTTATATAATTATTTTTTATTTCAATCAAATTTTTTTCTACGGTTTTTATACCCATCTCTTTTAACTTATCTTTTTGTTTTTTATCTAGTAAAACCTGTTCTGCTCCATCTTGTTTATATAAATCAAGCATTCCTTCTGGCAATATTTCGTTATTTGCTATCACATAATCTATCAAATTATTGTCAGTATGCTTTATTATCGCATTAATATGTTCTAATACATTATATCCTTCTGTTTCCCCTGGTTGAGTCATTATATTTGATATATACACTTTTGGTGCTAGAGAGGCTTTAATGGCGTCTACAACACCATCTACAAGTAAGTTTGGTATTATACTAGTATATAAACTTCCAGGACCCATAATTATAATATCAGCATCATAAATAGATGCAATAACATCTCCTAATGGTTTAACATCTTTAGGATTTAAAAAAATCTCATCAATAGAACTTTTTTGATTTTTTGATTCTTCAGGTATACTAGATTCGCCATTTACTATTTCACCATTTTTTAATTTGGCAACTAAGTTTACATCTTCTAGTGTTACTGGCAAAACCCTACCTGTTATAGCAAAAATCTCACTTAATTTATACACAGCTTTTTCAAAGTTTCCATATAATCCATTCATAGCAGCTAAAAATAGATTCCCAAAACTTTGACCTTTTAAAAGTCCTTCTGTAAACCTATATTGCATAACTTCATTCATAGTTGGTTCTATATTTGCAAGTGCTAACAGGCAATTTCTTATATCTCCTGGTGGAAGCATTCCTAAGTCTTCTCTTAATACTCCTGAACCTCCACCATCATCAGCAACAGTAACAATCGCAGTTATATTCTGCGTAGAGTGTTTAAGCCCCCTCAGAAACACTGATTGACCAGTTCCTCCACCTATTACTACTACATTGGGGTCTCTATTTTCAATAACAGACCTCTGAAATAACCTTACTTTTTCATTTTTTGCTTTCTTATATATAAATAACGATACAATTAATGCAATCCAACCTAAAATTCCTACAATAATAAGTAATTTAGCCATGTTTGCCTCCATTATCGTAACATAGAGTCTCTGTGTTTTTTTACAACTCTATATCCTTTATTAGATAAATCCTCCGCTATAAGATTTGTTATAGTAACTGACCTATGTCTTCCACCTGTGCATCCAACACCAATTACTAGATGTTGTTTTCCTTCTTCTATATATTGAGGTACTAAGAAATGAATCATATCCAAAAGTTTCACATAAAATTCCTCACTAATTTTAGAATTCATGACATAATCTCTAACTTCTTTATCGTCACCAGTTTTAGATCTCAATTCTTCAACATAATATGGATTAGGAAGAAATCTTACATCAAATACTAAATCTGCATCCGCAAGTATACCATGTTTAAATCCAAAAGATACTACAGATATAGTTAAATTAGGATTATCTTCACCAGAAGAATATATTTTCTTTATTTCTTCTTTAAGGTCTTTTGGTTTCATATTAGTTGTGTCAATTATGCATGTAGAAAATCCCTTTAAAGGCTCCATTATTTTTCTTTCCATTTTTATACCTTCTGGAATTTGCATGTCTTTCGCCAATGGGTGATTTCTTCTTGTCATTTTATATCTCTTTAACAATACATCATCATTACAATCTAAATACACCATTTCATATTCATAATTTTCTTTTTCTAAGTAGTTTAAACTTTCATGAAGAGCTTCAAAAAACTTTCTTCCTCTTATATCTATACCTAGAGCAACTTTATCAATACTTGAATTTGGTTGATAACATAATTCTGCAAATTTAGTTATCAAAGCAGGAGGTAGATTATCTACACAATAAAATCCCATATCCTCTAAAGCTCTCATTGTTTCACTTTTTCCAGACCCTGAAAGACCTGTAACTATAACAAATTTCATTGCTAACTCCTCCTTTTTATCTTCTGTTTATTACACTTTTATCTTTCGATTATTACACTATAATATTTTCTACTAATGATATATCCATATTTGAATCATATACAGCTTTTATAGCTCGTTTAAAATCACCCACTCTTTCTGGGCAATGTGCATCTGACCCTATTATAAATTTATTTCCTATTTCTTTTATTTCGTTTATTTGTTTTACATTTAAAAAAGAATGACTACTATTTATTTCAAGCCTTGTATCTGTCTTTTTTGCTACCTTTGCTATTTCTTCTATATATACATCACCTTTATCACCAGGATGTGTAATTACAAAAATATCATTATTATTCATAGCATTTATTACAGCTTTTGTATTATACTCTTTTGCTTTTTCAGTTTTAAAAATATAGTTATTACAATGATTTAATAAACTTCCAAATGATGTAGGAGTAGAACCAAAATGGTATCCAGCCATGATATAGTCAAGTTCTTTTATAAATTTTTCATCCATGTCTATATTACCTTTATCATCTAATATGTTACACTCCATACCCAAAAGTATATTTATATCACTATATTTATCATTCAAAGAATTTATTTCTTCTCTCATTTTATGAATATCTTTCCTCTTTACACCATATGCAATATGTTTATAACTATGGTCTGATATTCCGATTGTCTTTATCCCTTTAGCAATGGCCACCTTTACATTATCTTCAATAGTTCCCTTACCATGACTATATAATGTATGTGTATGATAATCAGCCAATATTTTCATTTGTTAATCCTCTCCAAGTATTTTGACTTCTTCTTCCAACATAACCCCAAACTTGGCATATACAGCACTTTTTATAACATATATTAAATCTAAAATATCTTTAGCACTTGCTTCTCCTAAATTAATCACAAATCCACAATGCTTCTCAGATACTTGAGCACCTCTTAAAGTAAGTCCTCTTAGTCCAGTTTCTTCTATTAACTTACCTGCAAAATATCCTGTTGGTCTTTTAAATGTACTTCCTGCACTAGCAAAATTTAATGGTTGCTTAGTTGTTCTTCTTGTTGTTAAATCATCCATTAAACTTTTTATTTCATCATAATTTCCTTTTTGTAAATCTATTTCTGCTGATAAAGCTATATACCCATTTTTCGTTATTATACTTTTTCTATACCCAAATTCCATCTGTTCATTTGACAGTTCAAAGATATTTCCTTCCATATCTATTAATCTTACCGATTTTACTATATCTTTCATTTCACCACCATATGCTCCTGCATTCATGGCTAATGCTCCACCCAATGTTCCAGGTATACCTGAGGCAAACTCAAATCCTTTTAATTCTTGTTTTTGAAGAGCTTTACCTAAAACAGATAATAAAGCTCCTGACTGAGCAATTATTTTAGTGCCCTTTATCTCATAAGAATTAAAGTTGTCTGCAAGTTCTATTACTATGCCTCTTATTCCACCATCTTTAATTAGAATATTTGAGCCATTTCCAATTATTAAATATGGAATAGACTCTTTTTTCACTAATTGAAGTACATTTTTTAACTGCTCTTCAGTTCTAGGTCTAACCAATATATCGGCTGGCCCTCCAACTCTAAATGAGATATGTTTTTTCATAGGTTCATCTATTTTTATATCATCTTTGCTTAATATATTTAATAAATTTTCATATATATCTTGATTATTCATTGTATTTCCTCCCAAATTATACTAAACTTCAGTTGTCATTATTATCTAAATTATATTAATATATAGTATTAACTATATTCAATAATATATGATTTTGCTTATCATACAGATTTCATATTTTTAAGTTTTTTAATTCCAAACTATATTCAATAAATATATAATAAAGTAAAAAAAAAAAAATAACAACATATAAAAGAACATAAATAATTTAAAAAAAGCATCAATATCGCTGATATCAATGCTTTAAAAGGCTATTTAATTCGTATTATTTATCTAACTATTTTTCACATAGCAAAGATAATAAATTCCTCCAACTATTATAGAACCTCCAACTACATTTCCAAGCGTTACAAATACCAAATTAGTTATTAATTGAACCATAGTAATATCTGCTCCTAATGCCATTCCCATTGGTATAAAAAACATATTTGCAACACTATGTTGGAATCCACATAACACAAATAACATTATTACTGTCCAACATGAGGCTAACTTAGATACTATGTCTTGAGATGCTGTAGCCATCCATACAGCTAAAACTACTAAAATGTTACAAAGTATTGCTTTTAAAAACATTGAAACTATCGTTGAATTAACTTTAGCTTCTGCTACAGCTATGGCTTTTGTAGCTACATCCCCTGTTAATGTAGAAGAATAATATAAAAGTGCCACTAAAAGTAGTGAACCTACTAGATTTGCAAAATAAACTAATCCCCAGTTTCTTAGCATTTTCCCTAATGTTATTTTTTTATCCATAAGTGGAATAAACATTAAGGTATTTCCAGTGAATAATTCTGCCCCTGCTACCACTACAAGCATAAGACCTACTGGAAAGACCATAGCACTTAAAAAACTAGCTATTCCTGGGTCTATCTTACCAAAAGTCTGACTAATTATTATACTACCCAATGCCCCAAAACCTATAAATGCTCCTCCAAGTAAACCTAATAAAATTGCATTTTGTGTTGAAATATTCGCTTTTTTAATGCCTGCACTTATAGTTGCTTGTGCAGTTTCCCCAGGTGTCAAGAATCCTTTACTCATAAATCCTTCCCCCTTAAAAATTATACTTTTCCTTGTCTTTTTATGGCAATAATTATATAATAACAATATGATATATAATAAATTTTATTAATATAAAAAATATACTATATGTTTATATATACTTGTCTCATATAATTATATTATTTATTATATACCAACTTTGTTAATTTCGAAATAATTTATATTGAATTTGAAAAATTTACCTTTCGAATATTTATTTTACTTTTTTATTGTTGAGGTATTATATATAATAGATATATGTTTGTGTTATTATATATAATTACTTATTTTAATAAATATTTAAAGGAGGAAATTTTATGTTTGATATATCATTTTTCGAAATGTCAATATATGAAATAGCAGTTACTACAATATATATAATTAATTTCATGGTTATACTAAATCTCATTTTTAGAGAAAAGAGAAATATAAATACAACTCTAACATGGCTTCTTATATTAGTATTAATACCAGCTCTTGGATTTATACTTTATATAGCTTTTGGCAGAAATATTTCAAAAAACAATATGTTTAGATTAAAAGAAAAGGATGATAAGATAATCAAAAGCAATATACTAGATACTCAAGTTAAATTACAATCTACATCTGAAATTAATTCAGAGATACATCAACATAAGGATATGATTTATGCATTAGCTAATTCAAATAATGCTCATTATACCAATAATAACGATGTGTGGATTTACGCTGAGTCTAGTCAATTTTTTAACACTCTTCTTGAAGAACTTAAGAAAGCAAAGAAATATATAAACATACAGTTTTACATTTTCAAAGATGACAAAATCGGAACTGAAATAATTGACATTCTAGTAGATAAAGCCAAAGAAGGTGTAGAAGTAAGACTTTTATTTGACGCCGTTGGTGGTAGAACACTAAAAAATAGTACACTTTCTAGATTAAAAGAAAGTGGTGTTAAAGTTGGAAGTTTCTTTCCATCATTCTTAAAAATTGTAAACTTTAACTTAAACTACAGAAACCACCGAAAAATAGTTGTCATTGATGGAAAAGTAGGATTTGTAGGTGGATACAATGTTGGAGACGAATATCTAGGTAGAAATCCAAAATTTGGTCTATGGAGAGATACACATACTAAACTTACTGGTGATTGTGTAATTGACCTAAATATGAGGTTTATCCTTGATTGGAGATATACAACTAAAGAAGATTTAGATTTAGAAAAGTACTTCGTAGAAAGTGAAACACCTTCTGATTGTCCTTCTGAAAATATTGGGATTCAGATAGTATCAAGTGGTCCAGATATATTAGAACTTGATGAAATTAAATATGGTTACCTTAAAATGATTCAGAAAGCTAGAAAGTATATATACATACAGAGTCCTTATTTAATACTTGACTCAACATTTATAGATACTTTAAAAATAGCTTGTTTATCTGGTGTTGATGTAAGAATTATGATTCCTTCTAAACCTGACCATCCTTTTGTATACTGGGCATCATATTCATATGCTGGAGAACTTTTAAAATTTGGAGCTAAAATCTACACTTATGGTGAAAATGCATTTTTACATGCTAAGACAATAGTTATAGATGACTCTATATGTTCTATAGGAACAGCTAATATGGATATAAGAAGCTTTGAGCTTAATTTTGAAGTAAATGCATTTATGTACTCTTCAAAAAAAGCACTAGAGCAAAGAGTTATATTTGAAAATGATATTTTAGATTCAAAAGAAATAACATTAGATGTATATAATTCTAGGTCTACTTATATAAAAATCAAGGAATCAATTTCTAGACTATTATCATCAGTTTTATAAATCTTTTATTTTATAAAAATTTTACCTTTTGGTTTATTTTTTAAAGTTTTTTATATATATTATTTTTTTTTTATTGGATTCAGTCCATTTTTTTTATTTTTTTTAACTATTCTGAATTATTTTATATTATAATAGACTAGTATAGTTTTTTTTTAATAGGTAACTTTTTTGCATTGTTTTTATGAATAAAGAAATTGTTGTATATTATTCTTTCTTTATTGTTTTGGTTTTGTTCACCAACATAATATTGGTGTCAACTCATGGTTAATTATTTTATGAAAAATAATAACTTTAAAAAGAAAAGGGGGATTTGTTATGTGCGATTTTATTTCACACAACAAGCAGTTATTTGACGAATTAGATATATTTATTGACTCTCTTGCAACAAAGGAAGGTGCTTTGATACAAGTTCTACATGAAGCTCAAGGTATATTTGGATATCTTCCAAAAGAAGTACAACTTCATGTTGCTAAAAGACTTGGAGTAGCTCCTGCAAAGGTATATGGGGTTGTTACATTCTATTCTTATTTCACTACAGAACCTGTAGGTAAGTATAAAATAAGTGTCTGTCTAGGTACTGTATGTTTTGTAAAAGGTGCTGATAAGATATTAAGTGCTTTTGAAAAACAGCTTGGTATAAAAGTTGGAGAAACTACTAGTGATTTTAAATTTTCTTTAGAAGGTTTAAGATGTTTGGGGGCATGTGGTTTAGCTCCAGTTGTTACTGTAAATGGTAAAGTTTATGGTAAAGTAAAACCAGATCAAGTAAGCGAAATATTGGATACTTATAGAGAATTAGAATTGAATTGTTAAGAGGGGTGAATAAATAATGCGTAAAGTAAATTCATTTGATGAATTAAAAGTTTTAGCTGATGAGCTAAAACCTAGTCTTAGCCTAAGAAAAAATTATTCTAAGGAAAATGTATTAAGAAGAGAATTACTTGTTTGTTGTGATACTGGATGTACATCTTCAAACAGTATGGAAATAGTTAGTGAGTTAGAAAATGAAATAAAAAAATCAGGAATACAAGACAAGGTTGATGTTCGTTTAACAGGTTGTTTTGGTTTCTGTGCTCAAGGTCCTATCGTAAAAGTTTATCCTGATAACGTTTTCTACGTGAAAGTTGAACCATCTGATGCTGAAAAGATAGTTCAAAATCACTTAATTAGAAATACAGTTGTTGAGGAATTATTATATGAAGAAGAATCTTTAAATAAAAAAGTAGAAGCACAAGAAGAAATGTCTTTCTACAAAAAACAATTACGTATAGCTCTAAAGAATTGTGGGCTTATAGACCCAGATAGTTTAGAGGATTATATTGCTAATGATGGTTATTTAGCTCTAGGTAAATGTTTAACGACTCTTACTCCTCAAGAAGTTATTGCAGAAGTAAAGACTTCTGGTCTTCGTGGTAGAGGAGGAGCTGGATTCCCTACAGGTTCTAAATGGGAAGCTGCTTCAAAGAATCCTGCTGGCCCAACTGATAAAAAATTCGTTGTCTGTAATGCTGATGAAGGAGACCCTGGTGCATTCATGGATAGATCTGTACTTGAAGGAGACCCTCATAGTGTACTAGAAGCTATGGCAATATGTGGATATGCTATAGGTTCTGATACAGGGTACATATATATAAGAGCTGAATATCCAAAATCTATAGAAAGACTAAAAGTAGCTATAGCTCAAGCTGAAGCACATGGCTTACTTGGTGAAAATATCTTAGGTACTGGATTTAACTTCAAATTAGAATTAAAATACGGTGCAGGAGCTTTCGTTTGTGGTGAAGGTACAGCTTTAATGCATTCAATTGAAGGTAGACGTGGTGAACCTAGAATGAAGACTTATAGTTCTTCTAAAAGTGGATTATGGAAATCTCCTACTTGCTTAAACAATGTTGAAACTTTTGCTAATATTCCAGCAATCATACTTAAGGGTGGAGACTGGTTTGCTAACTTAGGTACTGATGATTCTAGTGGTACTAAAGTTTTTGCTCTTGGTGGAAAAGTAGAAAATGTAGGTCTTGTTGAAGTTGCAATGGGTACTACTTTAAGAGATATTGTATTTGAAATTGGTGGAGGAATTCCTGAAGGCAAAAACTTCAAGGCAGTTCAAACAGGTGGACCGTCTGGTGGATGTATACCAACTGAACATTTAGATATACCTATAGATTTTGGTTCATTAAGCTCTATAGGCTCAATGATGGGTTCTGGTGGTATGCTTGTTCTTGATGAATCTGACTGTATGGTAGATATAGCCAAATTCTTCCTTGAGTTTACTGTTGAAGAATCTTGTGGTAAATGTACACCTTGTCGTATAGGTACTACGAGATTATTAGAAATATTAACTAAAATTACAGAAGGTAATGGTACTCTACAAGATTTAGACGACCTAGAAAACCTTGCTGAAACTATACAAACTGCTTCATTATGTGGTCTTGGTAAAGCTGCTCCAAACCCTGTTTTAAGTACTCTTCAATATTTCAAAGATGAGTATATAGCACATGTTGTAGATAAGAAATGTCCTGCTGGCAAATGTCAAAACTTACTTTCTTACTTCATAACAGATGCTTGTAAGGGTTGTACAAAATGTTCTAGAGTGTGTCCTGCTGGTTGTATAACAGGTTCTGTTAAAGAACAACATACAATAGATACTTCTAAGTGTCTAAAATGTGGTGCTTGTATAGATAATTGTACATTTAATGCTATAATCAAGAAATAACTTATTTGGAGGAGGAATAACAATGAGTTTAGTTAATTTAACTATCAATGGCAAACATGTTTCAGCACCTAGTGGAACTTCTATCTTAGATGCTGCAAAACTAATAAATATAAAAATACATAACCTTTGTCATTTACATATGAATGAGATAGATAAGCTTGATACTTGTGCTTCTTGTCGTGTTTGTATGGTTGAGACAGAGAGAGGTTTAGTTCCAGCTTGTGGAACAGTTATAAAGGAAGGTATGAGAGTTCAAACTAATAGTGCTAAAGCATTAAATGCTCGTAGAACTATTGTTGAGTTACTATTATCAGACCATCCACAAGATTGCTTTATATGTGAAAAAAATGGAGACTGTGAATTACAAACTATAGCTGCTGATTTAGGAGTAAGAAAGATAAGATATCAAGGTTCTAAGTCTTTTGCAGGTAAAGATACCTCTACTAAATCTTTAGTTAAAGACCATTCTAAATGTATATTATGCAGAAGATGTGAAACTGTATGTAATGATATCCAAACAGTTGGAGCATTATCTGGAGTTAATCGTGGATTTAATACTTTAGTTAGTACATTTTTTAATGCTGATATGGTTGAAACAGAGTGTACATTCTGTGGCCAATGTATTTCTGTCTGTCCAACTGGAGCGTTAACAGAAGTAGATAATGTTCCTAAACTATGGGATGTTTTAAATAAAAAAGAAAAAACTATAGTAGTGCAAGTTGCCCCTGCTGTAAGAGTTGCTATTGGTGAAGAGTTTGGATTAGAACCAGGTTCAATATCTACAGGAAAAATGGTTGCTGCTTTAAAAGCACTTGGGTTTGAGCATGTATTCGATACAAACTTTGGTGCAGACTTCACTATAATGGAAGAAGCTACTGAATTTATAGAAAGAATTCAAAAAGGTGAAAATCTACCTATATTAACAAGCTGTTGCCCTGCATGGGTAAACTTCTTAGAACACAATTATCCAGACCAATTAAATCTAGCATCTAGCTGTAAATCTCCTCAAGGTATGTTTGGTTCTATAGCTAAGAATTACTATGCACCTAAAATACTAGGAATTAATCCAGATGACCTTTATGTTGTATCTGTAATGCCTTGTGTAGCTAAGAAGTATGAAGCTTCAAGAGAAGAATTAAGTGAATCTGGAATATTAGATGTTGACCTTTCTATAACTACTAGAGAGCTAGCTAAGATGATAAAAGAAGCTGCTATTGATTTACCTAATCTTCAAGACCAGGATTTTGATAATCCATTAGGAAAATCTACTGGTGCTGCGTCTATATTTGGAGCAAGTGGTGGAGTTTTAGAAGCTGCTCTACGTACTTCATATGAAAAGATAACTAACAAAACTTTAGATAATGTAAACTTTACTAATGTTAGAGGGCTTAAGGGAATCAGAGAAGCAAGTATAGATGTTGATGGAACTACAGTCAATGTATGTATTGTAAATACACTTAAAAATGCTAGAAAAATGATGGATAAAGTTAGAAGTGGAGAATGTAAATACCATATCATAGAAGTTATGGCATGCCCTGGTGGATGTGTTGGAGGAGCTGGTCAACCTTACCATCATGGTAATACTGATATAATTGATAGACGTGCTAATGCATTGTATGAGATAGATAGAAATAAGGCTATTCGTAAGTCTCATGAAAATCCTGACTTACAAGCTATTTATAAAGACTTCTTTGGAGATCCAAATAGCGATGTAGCTCATAAATACCTTCATACTCATTACTTTGATAAGAGTTGTATTTATGAAGAATGTCCAAAAGAATGTGCTTGTGAAGAAGCTAAATAAATTTTAACAAATTGAAAACTAAAATATTCTCAAATAAAAGGATTGTATAAAGTGCTTTTAAGTACTTTATACAATCCTTTCTATTTTAATCATAATAAGCTACATTTCTACGCTTATCTTTCTTAAAGTATCCCTGCCATTTTCATAAGCTGTTTTGCATTTGTAGTCTTACATCTTCCATCTTTTATGGCATAGTCAAAATAGATTTTATCATCAACATAGTACTCTGAAAAATGGTAGTTTACAATCTCTACATCTCCACCACTTGAAAGGTCACATAACTCAAAATCATGTGTTGTAACCATACTTATAATCCATGGCTTTGATAGTTTCTTTACTGCCTCACTTGCTCCAATAATTCTATCAGCAGAGTTAGTTCCTTTAAAAATCTCATCAACTAAAACTAACATCGGTAATTCTTTTATACTATATTGAATCATTGATTTTATTCTGAGAATTTCAGCATAAAAAGTTGATATACCTTGGCTTACATCATCTTGTATTCTCATAGATGTAAATATATACATACATGTGGCATCAAAATTTTTAGCACATACTGGAGCACCTGCATACGCCAATACTAAATTTACACCAATACTTCTTAAAAATGTCGTCTTCCCTGACATATTTGAACCTGTAATGATACAGGTTTGAGAATTTAATTTTATTGAATTTGCTACAACACTTTTCTCTGCTATTAATGGATGGTATACTTCTTCAACTTCTAACTTTGGAATACTTTCGCTTTTTATTATTGGAAAACATGTATTTTCTTTTACTTGACCAATAATAGTTAAACTTATCAAAGCTTCAAACTCTCCAATAGATTCAAGCCATCCTCTAATTTGATTTCCATAGACACTTTTCCATCTTTCTAGAGATTCTGCACAGTGATAATTCCACATAAGAACACCACAAGCAAGTATATAAACTATTTGATTATATCTTAAGTTTACTGCATTACCTATTGAGTTCAGCTGTTTAATACCTTTTGAAACACCATTACCTTTAGAAAGTTTTGCTTGTAATTCTTTTAAATATGGGCTTTCAAATGTCTCTTTCTCTAAAACTTCAAACATCTTTTCATATACTTGTATACTTCTACTAAATGAGAATAATGGGGATAAAGTCTGCATAAGCTTTGTATTCCCAAACCCACCAAATCCTAGCTGAAGTACAAAAAGTAAAAAAACAGGTAGCATAGGCAAAAACCCTAATATAAAAAATATAAAAGATAGTATTGTTGCAGTAGGCAAACCCCAAGTAAAAACATGCATCCACTTAGGTATATATACTTTTTTATCTTCTCCATACTCTATAAATGACTCTATACTTCCATCAGAGTTGGTTTTTTGTTCCTTACCAATTATATTACTCAAGGTCTGAATATGGATAGAAAAATCCTGTTTTGATAATAGCTCTTTTACTGCTGTTTGTCTTTCTAGGATTATATTATCGTTTGGATTTTCATTCCATAAGGACTTAGCTAAAGACTTCTTTCCATAGGATGTATTAGCTATACAAATATACTGATATAGTGATGCTCTTCCAAATAAGTCTAAATCTTTTGCTTGTGAATTTTCTTCTTGTATATATTCTTTTCCATCTATTTTGAATTCTTTCCACTCATCACCAAATCTCTTAACATACTTATCCAGCACTTCACACTTACTCTTAAAATACGATTCTTCCTCTTTTATTTTATTATGAATAACTAAAAGTGAAATAAATAGAATCAATGCTACAATTCCAACAAAAATACCTACTATATTTTTATTGTAAAATCCAATAGCAAATCCCGCTATCAATATTAAAAAAGATATTAATCTAGCTGTACTTATATTATTTGATTTTTTATTTAAGAGCAGTTCTTTTTCAGTAGTACTTTCTAAAAGCTTACTAAAATAGTTCATTCCCATAAAGACTCCAACTTCCTTATCATATAATAAATTTAAATATAGTATTAAATTTAAACTAATAACCTTAAAAGCTAATTTAAACTCCAATTATATAATATATATTTTATAACTATTCTATACAATTTTATTTTATATGCACTCTCTATTACTTAGTATCAATAAGTTTTGATAGTTTCTTAGTAAATTCTTGAGCTGCATCATACCCCATTCCTCTTTGTCTAAAATTCATTGCTGCTACTTCTAGTATCATAGCAGTATTTCTTCCAGGCTTTACAGGAACAACTAACTTCTCTACATTAACACCAAGTATTTCTTCATATTCTTTATCTAATCCAAGCCTATCATAATACTTATTTTCATCCCAAGCTTCTAAATGTACTACTAAATCTATCATTTTAGAATTTTTGATAGCTCCTACACCATATAGACTTCTGACGTCTATTATACCTATTCCTCTTATCTCTAGGAAATGTCTTATTAATTCAGGAGACTGACCCATCAACATACTTTCATCTAATTTTCTTATTTCTACAGCATCATCTGCAACTAATCTATTACCTCTCTGAATTAGTTCTAATGCTGTTTCTGACTTTCCTATACTACTCTCTCCCTTTATCAAAACACCTATACCATAAATATCAACTAAAACTCCATGAATCGTTGTATGTGGTGCTAACTTATTATCTAAGTAGTTTGATAATCTATTTATAAGTCTAGTTGTGTTTCTGTTTGTACTTAAAAGTATTCTCTTATACTTTTTAGCCTTTTCAATCACATCTGGTTTTATTTCTAAATCTCTAGAAATTATTAAAGCTGGTATTTCATATGAGAAAAATCTATTTAGTACCTCTTCTCGAATTTCATTATCCATCAATCCAAAGAAATTATATTCTGTTTTTCCAACTATTTGTATTCTCTCATATGCAAAGTAATCAAAATATCCTGCAAATTGTAAACCTGGTCTATTTATATCTTGAGAGTATACATAATAATCTACATCATCAGGCATGTATACTACTTTAAGTTTTAAATCTTTTATTATTTCTCTTATTGATACTTTATTGCTAGTTTCCATCAATTTTCTTCCTTCCTAAAAAAATTATAAACATTCTCTGCAATGCTTTTATTCATTCCTTCTACTTCTAAAAGTTCTTCAAAAGTAGCTTCTTTTATGGCTTCTACATCTTTAAAATGACTCATCAGTGCTTTTTTTCTTTTTTCACCTATCCCTTGTATATCATCTAAGATAGATTTTGTCAAAGCTTTATTTCTTAGACTTCTATGATATGTTATTGCATAATTATGAACTTCTTCTTGTATACTAGCAATAAATCTATATAAACTAGTTGTCTTATCCAACTCGATTTCTTTTTCTTTACATATTAACCCTTTAGTCCTATGCTTATCGTCTTTGTACATTCCCCAAAGTGGTATGTCTACATCATTAAGTTCTAATACTTTTTTTACAGCGCTAACCTGTCCCTTTCCTCCATCCAACAATATAAGATCAGGTAAATTTCCATGTTTCAATCTTCTATCTACAATTTCAGCCATGGAATCATAATCATTAGGTCCAATGACTGTTTTTATTTTATATCTTCTATACTCTTTTTTATCTTTTTTAGCATTTGTATAGACTACCATAGAACCAATTGAATCTACTCCTTGTATATTTGATATATCAAAAGACTCTATTCTTATTGGCAATTTTTCTAAGTTTAACAATCGTTTTAATTCTTCTAATGCTCCAATACTTTTTTCATATTTCCTTTTGTTCATATCAGAAAATTTTTCAAGGTACTCTACTGCATTTTTTCTCACCATTTCAACTAGGCTTTTTTTCTCTCCTTTTTGTGGTACTCTTATTGTTACTTTTTGCCCTTTTTTAGACGATAGCCATTCTTCTAATATACAACTGTCTTCTATCTCATCTTCTATAATTAGTTCTTTAGGTATATATTCTTGCTCATTGTAAAATTGTTTTACAAATGAACTCAATATAGAAGCTCTTGGGCTATCCATTACCCCTTCTAGTATAAAGTGTTCTCTCCCAACAATCTTACCATTTCTAATAAAAAATACTTGTACACAGGCTTCATTATGAGCTCTTGCCATCGCAACTACATCCTGATTTAAATCGGTTACAGTAGCATCTATTTTTTGTTTTTGTATCATTTCTTCAAGACTCTTTATTTTATCTCTATATATAGCTGCTTCTTCAAATCTAAAATTCATAGAACTCTCATTCATCTTTTCTTTTAAGAGCTCCATCAACTTTTCTTCTTTCCCCGATAGACACATTATAATTTCTTCTATCATCTTTCCATATTCTTCTTTGGATACATTTCCTGTACAAGGTCCTAAGCACTTATTTATGTGTAAGTTTAAACAAGGTCTTGTTTTATTTTTTATCGCTTTTTCTATGTCAATTTTACAACTTCTTATTGGATAGGTACTGTTTATAAGGTCTAAAGTATCATTTACCGCAGTTATATTAGTATATGGTCCAAAATACTTTGCTTTATCTTTAAGAACCCTTCTAACCTTTAAAATCCTTGGATAATCTTCATTTGTAGTCACCTTAATATATGGGTAAGTTTTATCATCTCTAAGTAACACATTATACTTTGGTCTATATCTTTTTATTAAATTACATTCAAGTATTAATGCTTCCAACTCTGAATCTGTTATAATGTATTCAAATTTATATATATTCTTAACCATAGATTTTACTTTAGATGTATGGTTTTTTGAAGATTGAAAATACTGCCTTACTCTATTTTTTAGAGATATGGCTTTTCCCACATATATTATATGGTCGTATTTATCCTTCATTAAATATACACCAGGCTCAGAAGGTAATTTTTTTAAGTGGTCTTGTATATCAAACATATCGCCCTCCAAAACATTAAGTTTTATATTAAAATTATACCCTAAAATGTGAAAATTAAAAAGTTATTCAATTTCCAGCATTGTACACAAGTTAAAGTCCATATCATCTTCTATAATTGATTTAAAAGCAATCTCAAATACGAAGAACAATATGGACTTTATGTTTGGTAATTATCTACAATTTATTTTTAATTTATTTACTTCTAATATTTGCAACTTATTTTTATATATTTACAGTTAAAATTTTACACAGTTTATATAACCTAAGAGAAATATTTACTTAAGAATTGACCTGTATAAGACCCTTCAACTTTAGATACTTCTTCTGGTGTTCCAGTTGCAACTATAGTTCCACCTTTATCTCCACCCTCTGGGCCTAGGTCTATTACATAATCACAAGTCTTTATAACATCTAGATTATGTTCTATAACTATAATTGTATTTCCTGTATCTGCTAATCTTTGTAATACGTGAATTAGCTTATCTACATCTGCCATATGAAGTCCTGTAGTAGGTTCATCTAATATATATAAAGTCTTTCCTGTTGGTCTTTTACTAAGTTCTGATGCTAATTTTATACGTTGTGCTTCTCCTCCAGACAATTGAGTTGAAGGCTGTCCTAATTTAATGTATGAAAGACCTACATCCATCAATGTATCCAGCTTTCTTTTTATGTTTGGTATATTTTCAAAAAACTCAACAGCTTCTTCTACATTCATATCTAGTATATCAGATATAGTTTTATCTTTGTATTTTACTTGTAATGTTTCCCTATTGTATCTTTCACCCTTACAAACCTCACAAGGAACATATACATCTGGTAGAAAGTGCATCTCTATTTTTATTATTCCATCACCTTTACAAGCTTCACATCTACCACCTTTTACATTAAAACTAAATCTTCCCTTTTTATATCCTCTTGCTTTAGCTTCATTAGTAGCAGCAAAAATATCCCTTATAAAATCAAATACCCCTGTATAAGTAGCTGGATTTGAACGAGGTGTTCTTCCAATTGGACTTTGGTCAATATTTATAACCTTATCTATATTTTCAATTCCTTTTATTTCTTTGTGCTTACCAGCTCTTTGTTTTAGTCTATTCACTTTACTTGCAACACCTTTATAAAGTATGTCATTTATTAGTGTACTTTTCCCAGAACCTGAAACACCTGTTATACATGTAAACTTACCTAATGGCAATTTTACATCAATATTTTTTAGGTTATTTTCTGATGCTTTGATTACTTCTATAAAACTTCCATTTCCTTCTCTAGTAGTCTCAGGAACTAATATTTGTTTTTTTCCACTTAAGTACTGACCTGTTATTGAGTTTTCATTTTCTATTATTTCATCTAAAGTTCCTTGTGCAACTATCTCACCACCATGTATACCTGCACCAGGTCCAATGTCTATAACATAATCAGCTTCTCTCATTGTATCTTCATCATGTTCTACGACAATTAAAGTATTTCCTAAATCTGTTAGATGCCTAAGAGTGCCTATAAGTCTGTCATTATCTCTTTGATGAAGACCTATACTTGGCTCATCAAGCACATATAACACTCCAACTAATGCTGAACCGATTTGAGTTGCTAATCTTATACGTTGCGCTTCTCCTCCTGAAAGAGTTCCAGCTTTTCTTGATAAATTCAAATAATCAAGACCAACATCTCTTAAAAACTTAGCTCTTCCCTTTATCTCTTTTATAATTTCATGAGCTATAAATCTTTGCTTTTCTGTAAGAGTTACATTTTCCATAAAATCTATCAATTCGTTAACAGATAAGTTTGTTACTTCCATTATATTTTTTCCATCAACTAAAACAGATAAAACCTCTTTTTTAAGTCTCAATCCCTTACATTTTGGACAAGGTCTTTCTGCCATATATTCTTCAATTTTGTCTCTCATATACTCTGAGTTAGTTTCTTTGTATCTTCTCTCTAAGTTTACTACTACTCCTTCAAAATATGATTTATAATTTCTAGTTCCTCCAAATTTTGATTCATAAACAAACTCTACCATTATATTATCCTTACCATAAAGTAACTCTTGAACAAAATCTTCTGGTAAATCTTTAAATGGAGTTGTCAGAGATACCTTAAAATGCTCTGCTAAACTTTTTATCATTTTGCTATAATAAGTATCGTCGTTGACACCTGTTGAACCCCAAGCAGCCACTGCACCTTGTTTTATTGATAAATCTTTATTTGGTACAACTAGTTCTGGGTCAACTTCTTTACTTTCCCCAAGACCATTACAAACATCACAAGCTCCAAAAGGAGCATTAAATGAAAACATTCTTGGAGATAATTCTTCTATCCCAATTCCATGTTCTGGACATGCAAATTTAGTTGAGAAAAGAATCTCTTCTCCATCTATTATTTGAGCTATTACAAGACCATCTGATAGTTTAACCGCAGTTTCAATTGAATCTGCAAGTCTAGATTCTATTCCATCTTTGACTACTATTCTATCCACTACTACTTCTATACTGTGTTTTTGGTTTTTAGTTAAAACAATATCATCACTTACTTCATAGTTTTCCCCATCAACTCTAACTCTTACAAATCCTTCTTTTTTAATATTATCTAAGACCTTTTTATGTGTACCTTTTTGACCTCTAACAATTGGCGAAAGTATTTGCAACTTAGTTCTATCTGGAAAATCTAGCATTTTATCAACTATTTCTTGAATAGTCATTTGACTTATTTTTTCACCACATGTAGGACAATATACATCGCCTACTCTTGCAAATAACAATCTCAAATAGTCATATATTTCTGTTACTGTTCCAACTGTAGAACGTGGATTCTTTGAAGTAGTCTTCTGATCTATTGAAATAGCTGGTGATAGACCTTCAATATATTCTACATTTGGCTTTTCCATTTGCCCTAAAAACTGTCTAGCATAAGCAGACAAACTCTCTACATATCTTCTTTGGCCTTCTGCATATATCGTATCAAATGCCAAAGATGACTTTCCAGAACCAGACAATCCTGTAAAAACTATAAACTTATCTCTTGGTAACTCTAAATCTACATTTTTTAAATTATGCTCTTTTGCTCCTCTTATTATAATTTTATCTTCCATAACCTTGTTTTTACCTTTCTATTTTTCCAATTTTTCTTCCAACTGTTTTACCTTATCTCTTAATTCTGCCGCTCTCTCAAATTGTAAGTTTTGAGCAGCTTCCATCATCTCTGATTTTAATTTTTCTATATTATCTTTTATCTCTTCTTTATCATCTGTATCAGTTATTCCATAGACAACTTCTTCCTCTGCAACCTTAGTTGCTTCTATACTATCTCTTACACTTTTTTGTATAGTCTTAGGAGTTATGTTGTGTTCTTCATTATATAAATTCTGTATAGCTCTTCTTCTTTTTGTCTCATCAATAGCATTTTGCATTGAATCAGTTATCCTATCAGCATACATAATAACTCTTCCATTTTCATTTCTAGCTGCACGTCCAATAGTTTGTATTAATGCTGTTTCGGAACGTAAGAAACCTTCTTTGTCTGCATCTAAAATTGCTATAAGTGAAACTTCTGGTATATCTAGACCTTCTCTAAGTAAATTTATTCCTACAAGTACATCAAATTTTCCCAGTCTTAAGTCTCTTATTATCTCTGTTCTTTCTAATGTAACTATATCTGAATGTAGATATTTAACTTTTATTCCTATTTCTTTAAGGTAATTAGTTAAATCTTCACTCATTTTTTTAGTTAAAGTGGTTATAAGCACTCTTTCATTTTTTTCTATTGTTTTAGTTATTTCCCCTACTAAATTATCTATCTGATTATTTATAGGTCTTACTTCTACAATTGGGTCTAAAAGACCTGTTGGTCTTATTATCTGTTCAGCTATAGTCTCAGAATGTCGAATTTCATAAGGACCTGGTGTAGCACTTACAAACAATATTTGATTTATGTTTCCTTCAAATTCTTGAAAATTTAACGGTCTATTATCAAGTGCAGAAGGTAATCTAAATCCATTTTCTATAAGAGATGTTTTTCTTGATCTATCTCCTGCGTACATTCCTCTTACTTGCGGAATAGTAACATGTGCCTCATCTACAATTATCAAATAATCATCTGGAAAGAAATCCATTAATGTATATGGTCTTTCTCCTTCGTCTCTTCCAGTAATATGCCTTGAGTAGTTTTCTATCCCCTGACAAAACCCTATCTCCTTTAACATTTCTATGTCATACTTCGTTCTTTGCTCAATCCGTTGTGCTTCTAAAAGCCTATCATTTTCTTTAAAAGTCTCAATTTGTTGTTGAAGTTCATCTTCAATTTGAACAATTGCATTTTCAATTCTTTCTGGTGTTGTTACATAGTGAGATGCGGGGAAGATAACAACATGATTTCTTGTCCCAACAATCTTTCCTGTTACATAATCAATTTCTGTTATTCTATCTATTTCATCACCAAAGAACTCTATTCTTATTGCTTTTTCATCATTGCTAGCTGGAAATATTTCTAATATATCTCCTCTAACTCTAAAAGTCCCTCTTGTAAAATTTATATCATTTCTTTCATATTGTATCTCTATTAACCTTTTTATTACATCATCTCTATCCTTCTGCATACCAGGTCTTATAGATAACATAAGTTCTTTATAATCTTTTGGGTCCCCCAAACCATATATACAAGATACTGAAGATATTATTATAGTATCTCTTCTTTCTAAAATAGATGCTGTAGCAGAATGTCGAAGTTTATCTATTTCGTCATTTATACTTGCATCTTTTTCTATATAAGTGTCACTGTGAGCTACATATGCCTCTGGTTGATAGTAATCATAGTAACTTACAAAATATTCAACTGCATTGTCTGGGAAAAATTCTTTAAACTCACTATAAAGTTGTGCTGCTAGTGTTTTATTATGAGCCATTATTAGGGTAGGTTTTTTAACTTGTTGTATTATATTTGCCATTGTGAATGTTTTTCCTGAACCTGTTACACCTAACAATGTCGAAAATTTTTCATTTCTATTTATAGAATCCACTATTGATTTAATAGCTTCTGGTTGGTCACCTGTTGGTTTGAAGTCTGACTTTATTTTAAAATCCATAGTATCACTCCTTCTTTTCGAACATTAGTTCCTAACATGTATTATTATATCATACCTTTCTAGAATTGTTTCAGTTATTTTAAATATTTTACCCATTTAAATTTTACTTAAATCTAAAATATAAAAAAAGACTTCTATCTTTATAATAGAAGTCTATAAGTAATGGAAAATAAATACTTTATCCAGTTTATATAATGAAATCAAATGCTTCTTTTTCAACTCCGTCTAGCTTCAAATCGAATAGTCTTAATATAGTTGCTGCATGAGCTCTTAAGTCGCCTTCTTCCTCTACTACGCCTGTTTTTATTTTAGGTCCAAAAGCTATAAACGGAGGTCTATTCCCCTTAGTAGGTAAATGACCATGTGTAGCAACAGCAAACTTGTAATCTTTTATATCAGAATCCTTTATAATATTTCCTTCTAAATCATTTCCAAATGAAATTCCTTCAATTCCTTCAATTACCATTTCAAAGTCGCCTTCAAGTCCAAGATTGGATGCTTCTTCTCTGGTAAATATATTCTCTATAAATAATTCTTCTTTAAACTCTTCAAGCAATACTCTCAACTCTTCTAATCTATTTTGGTTATTTACTATTATCTGTGCTGATATACCTGACGAATTTACATAGGCATCAAAATTCTTAACTACTCCATTTTCTACTGTTATAAATCCATGTGATTTAAGTAAAACATTTGGATTTACAACTTTATCAACTCTAAGATGACCATGGTCTCCAAGTATTATAAAATTTGTATCTTCATATGTACCTGCATCCTTTGTAGCTTGAATTATATCTCCTAACCATTTATCATTCATTTTCAAGGCTTCATTTACTTTTTCATTAAACAAACCATGGTTATGTCGTGTATGGTCCAAAGTTGCTAGATGTATTAACATTAAATCTGGATTATATTCTTTTATTACATCTATAGCACAATTTACTCCAAACAAATCCATATTAGGCTCTAATTTCCAATCAATATAGTGACAATGTCTATCATAAATACTATCCATTATAACCTTACTTGAACTTTTTTCAAAAATTTCTCTTGGGTCATCTTCTCTATTAGGAGCCCATATCTCTGCAATATTATAATCTATATTTGGATTTGCACCCATTACAGGCCATAAGATACTAGAAGTAGTCAGATTATTGTCCTTTGCTACATCTATAATTGTCTTTACTTTTATATCTTTTGAATACCAATACCAATCTTTATTTTCTTTATTGGGGTCAAATTTTTCATTATGATATATTCCATGTTTTTTAGGATATACTCCTGTAACCATACTTGTATGACAAGGATATGTTAAAGTTGGATATACACAATTTATATTTTTCACCATAGAACAATTTTCTAAGATAGATTTAAAATTTGGTAGATTCTTTACAAATTCTAAATCTTTTTCAAATAAAGAATCTACTGATAATACTATAACTTTTGTCATTTACATTACCTCTTCATTCATATATTATTGGATACATTCAATCAATCTATAATCTATATATGTTACAGGTGATATTTCATCAACATTTCATACCTGTCTATAATTATTTATTAGTCTTGTCTATTACTGCTTGCATTGCAGAAGTTCCTTTGCTTACTGCATCTTTTGGCGCCACATTTAAATCAGTAAGACCTTTTTTAATCTCATCCATTAACTTATCAGTTGCTTCTTTATATCCATTTAACATTGGAAGGGCAACAGCATATTGTAATTGGTCAGTTGCAACTTTATATTGTGGCTTTTCTTTATACAATGTTTGTAATTTTTCTGATTTAGTTGCATCTTCAGTTGTTGGCAGATATCCTGTTGATGAACTAAATTGAACTATTTTATCTGTTTGAGTCATCCATTCCATAAATTCTGCACTTGCATCTTTTTCTTTGTCTGTTCCACCTTCAAGCATAACTAAGTTTGCTCCCCCTGTAGGCGTTGCATATTTTTGATTTTTTGGTAAAAATGCTGTTGATATTTCAAACTTACCGTCTGTTTGTTGCATAAGACCTGCTAAATCTGCTGTTGATGTAAATATCATACCAACTTTACCATTTACAAAATCTTGCTTTGCTACATCCCAAGCATTATAATCTTCACCAGGTGGCATTTTCATTATTCCAGATTTCATCATATCTTGCCAGAATTTAACTGGTGCTTGACCTGCTTCATTATTGAATGCTACTTTTTTTCCATCAGTTATTTCTCCTCCACTTTGCATTACCATAGCTTCATAGAACCAAATATCTATTGGAGTTTCAAATCCATAAGTATCTTCTGATTTGTTTGTCATTTTACTAGCATATGTTTTAAGTTCTTCCCATGACTTTGGTCCTGAAGGGTCAAGGCCTGCTTTAACTGCCATATCCTTATTTATGTATAGTATTGGTGTACTTCTATTAAATGGCATACCAACAAACTTATTTTCATAATATGAATTTGTTAGAAGACCAGAAAAAAATCTTTCTTGGTATGCCTTATCAAAGTATTTACTCATATCTACTAAAGCCCCTGCTGATGCAAATGTACCTGTTTGAGTTATTTCTAATAATGTTACATCTGGTTGGTCTTTAGAAGTTAATGCAGCTTGTAATTTTGTTGCATTTTCATAGTAATCTTTTTGTTTTAGCATATTTACTTGTATGTCTTTATGTTCACTATTAAACTGGTCAACCATTTTTTGTGCAGTTTCACCATTAGTTCCACCCAAAGGTGCCCAGAAATCTATCTTTGTAATATTGCTATCTGTCTTTTCTCCTTTAGATGTATTTGAATTTGAACACCCAACTAAAGAACCTAATAATAATGTTATTGCTAATCCTGTTGCTAATTTTCTTTTAAGCTTCATTTCCATCCTCCAAATTTAGTTTTTGACTTTTTATTTTATTCCTGAATACATAAAAGCTTCTTTTACTTTTTTATTTGCAAATATATAAACAAGAATTATTGGTAAAATTAAAATTATATTTCCTGCCATTATTACATTCCATGCAGTAATTCCTTCTGAAGATTTAAGAAGAGCTACTCCGATTGGTAAAGTTCTTATTGCATCTGTATTTGTCATTACTAAAGGCCAGAAATAGTTATTCCAATGATATATAAAATTAAATAATATAAATGTTATTACTGCTGGTTTTGCCATAGGAACCATTATTTTAAACATTATTTTTAAGTCCGAAGTATTGTCTAATTTAGCTGCTTCAATAATCTCATCTGATATCTGCATAAAATTTTGTCTAAGCAGAAATATACCAAATGAAGATGTCATAAATGGAATTATAAGTGGCACATATGTATTTATAAATCCAAATTTACTCATCATCATATATACAGGTAAAAAAGTTACTTGTGGAGGAATCATAAGTCCTATGAGTAATAGTCCAAACAATACCTTCTCACCTCTAAATTTAATCTTAGAAAATGCATAAGCTGCAGGAACCATCACTAAAAACTGTATGATTAAAATACTACCTGTCACAAAGATACTATTTAATAAATATCTAAAAAATGGTCCTGAATTCCATGCTGTAGTATAATTTCCTAGTACTATATCGTTTGGTATTATTGTAGGTGGTAGTTGCATCATTTCTTGTGGGTTTTTAAAAGATGTTGACAGCATCCATATAAAAGGGAATATAAATATTGCAGATAAAAGTAGTAGAATTAATACTTCTATTGATTTTGATACTATTTTCTTTATATCAGCTTTATCTTTTTTAATAGGTCTTATAATGTCCATTTTGTCCTCCTTTTTAACACGCCTTATAATATATATTTTTTATTTATTGATAATGAACTTTTTTTGATAATAGTCTGAAATTAGCATATGTAGCAATCATAACTATGGCTAATAAAAACATACTTGCTGCACTTGCTTGCCCTATATCGTAATATATAAATCCAGACTCATATATATAATAAGATAACATGTTAGTTGAACCTAATGGACCACCTTGTGTCATTATGCTTATTTCGTCAAATACTTGAAATGATGCTGTTGTTGTTGTTATCATGAGAAAAAATATTGTTGGCGATAATAATGGCAATGTTACCTTAAAGAAATTTGTTATCTTGTTTGCATTGTCTAGTTTAGAAGCCTCATATATATAGTTTGGTATCGATTTAAGACCTGATAACACGATTAAAATATTGTATCCAAGAGTTTTCCATATTCCTATTAGAATCAATGACATTAAAGCTGAACTTTCACTTGAAAGCCATTTTGATGTTGGTAAATGCAATGTTGACAGTATCCAGTTTAAAAAGCCATATTGTGGCTCCATAATCCAAAGCCACAATACAGCTACAGATACTAGTGAAATTACATGTGGTGTAAAGATTATACTTTGTGTCAAATTGTGTATTATAGAGTTTTTATTTAACCAAACAGCAAGTACTATAGCTAGTGATATAGATATAATTACCATAAAAAAAGTATAAATTGCAGTATTCGTTATAGTTTGTATAAACTCTGGATTTTTTAAAAGCTCTGTGTAATTATTTAATCCTACATTTTCGAAAGTTGAACTAAGAAGACTTCCTGATTTGAAACTCAGCGATATTGTCTTAATTATTGGATATACTATAAACAGTAAAGTTCCTATAATTGCAGGTGTTATGTATAAATATGCTTTATTAAATTGCTTTTTCATAAATATCTCCTTTGATTTTAGAATACATATTCTTACATTCTTTTATATCATCTATTCTTTGCCCATCTTTATTAAAATAATATAAATCCTTTTCTAATACATTTACTTTCAAAGTTTTCCCTATATCAAATATATCGTTTTCTGTTTTAACCCTTACTTCACTGTCAAGAACAGATAAACAGTATATAGTTTCGTTTCCTAATACCTCTTTAGTTATAACCTTTCCAAGCAAATTAAAAGTATCATCATTTTTTATATCTATATTTATACTTTCTAATACAGCTTTTTCAGGCCTAAATCCAAGTTTGATATTATCCTTCATATTTAATATGTTCATACAAGGATTTCCGATAAATTGTGCCACAAACAAATTTTTAGGGTCTTGATATATTTTTTTTGGAGAACCTATTTGCATTATCTTTCCTTTGTTCATTATAACTATTTTATCCGCCATTGACATTGCTTCGACTTGGTCATGAGTTACATAAACAAATGTAGATTTTAATTTTTGATGTAACTGTATTAATTCTGTCCTCATTTGATTTCTCAGTTTTGCATCTAAATTTGATAATGGTTCATCCATTAAAAATACCTTTGGATTTTTAACCATTGCTCTAGCTAATGCTACTCTCTGTCTTTGTCCTCCAGACAAATTTCCTGGCTTTACATTTAAATATTCTTGTAATCCAACTATATCAATAACCTCTGTTATAAGTTCTTCTCTTTTTTCTTTTGGAACTTTTTTATTCTTTAAACCAAATTCTATATTTTCTTTTACAGTCATATGTGGATATAATGCATAATTCTGAAATACCATAGCTATATCTCTCTTACTTGCATCAGTTCTTGTTACATCATTTTCTTCAATTTTTAAATTACCTGAAGTTATATCTTCAAGCCCAGCAATCATTCTTAGTGTAGTAGATTTTCCACAGCCACTTGGGCCTACCAATACCGTAAAAGAACCATCTTCTATAGTAAGGTTCAAGTTCTCTATAACAGTGTTCTTTTTATCATAAGATTTTGTGACATTTTCTAGTCTTATATCTGCCATTTTTTATCCTCCTCAAAATACTTTGTTTAGTTATACGATTTACTTATAAATTAATAATACTCTTTATTTGTAAAGGACATATTAAGACAAAGTGAACATATAGTAAATTTATTAAAATAGATGTTAAATCACATATATTTTCTGTTAAATTATACTAAACTTAAATAAATATACTGACTAATAAGATAGAATTAAAATAAATAAAATAACTGATATAGCAAATTAGACATAATAAAAAAGACCTCTATGGGGGATAGAGGCCTTTAAGTGGGGGAGATTGAGTAATTTATTTTTGCTATTAAGTTTTACAATTATATTATGTCCCAAATTTGCCATGTCTAAACACAAAAAATAAAAATTTTTTATTTTTTATAAATTTACTCAAAAAAAATTACGTGGCTACGTCCTACTCTCCCAGGCAGTTTCCCACCAAGTACCATCAGCGCTAGAGAGCTTAACTTCTGTGTTCGGAATGGGAACAGGTGTATCCTCTCTGCTATTGTAACCAC
>NZ_JADGMM010000010.1:0-133986 GCF_020662275.1 Clostridioides sp. ES-S-0006-03 | reverse complement strand
GGTTACAATAGCAGAGAGGATACACCTGTTCCCATTCCGAACACAGAAGTTAAGCTCTCTAGCGCTGATGGTACTTGGTGGGAAACTGCCTGGGAGAGTAGGACGTAGCCACGTAATTTTTTTATTTTTTGTTGTAAAGTTTCTTATTTTCAAATTTCTTATTAAAAAAACATAAGTCTGTTATAAATGCTTTATATAAACACATATAATATTTTAAAGAGTTTTTTATAAATTAATTCTTATAATGTAGGATGTGAGGTTTTATAGGTATGTACTTTTAAATAAGAAAGGAGATAGATAAGTGGGTGTCTGTAATCAATAGTTTTATTTTACAATATGGATTAATATCTGTATTTGTATTAATTATGATTGAGTATGCTTGTTTTCCATTACCTAGTGAAGTAGTTTTGCCACTTTGTGGTGCTATTGCAGCAAGAAATCATTTTGGTTTTCTAACTATTTTAATTTTAAGTATAGTTGCAGGGATACTTGGTTCGATATTTTGTTATACAATAGGTAATTGGGGAGGAAAATCTATCATAAATAAGATAGTAGAGATATGTCCAAAGGCAAAAAAGGGAATTTTTACATCACAAGATTATTTTAACAAATACTCTTCTATTTCTGTTTGTGTATGTAGATTAATTCCTCTATGTAGAACATACATATCTTTTATAGCAGGTATTGCAGGTCAGAATATTATAACTTTTATTGTATCCTCTATTGTGGGTATCACCATATGGAATACTTCGTTAATTAGTATTGGGTATATTTTTTCAGAGAGTTGGGTAAAAATAATGTCACATTATAATGATTATAAATTTATGGTTCTAATTATACCAATATCTATAATTATTGTTGGTTTTGCTATTAAGTCACATATACATAAAAAACACAATAGAATAAGATTATAAAAATATATATGGACAGCCCTTTTTGTAGAATACAGAAAGGGCTGTTATTAATTTATAAAATTAATTTTAGGCTATATCCTTTTGTGCTAAAATGGTGTTAAGAAATAAAACAAATACTATTTTATATAAAAGGGGTAAGGATATGGATATAATAGATAACTTAAGGATACAAGGGGTAGATGAGAAACTTATTGAAGATGTATTGTATTTCAGAAATTATTATAGCTTAGAAAAAGATTTAGAATACAGAGTAACAAAATCTAAAACTTATTTTTATGGTAAAGAGATATTATCTATGTGTATAACAGCTATTTTAGAAGAAGAAAATATTTTATTGTCAGGGCCAAAGGCAACAGGGAAAAATTTACTTGCTGATAATTTAGGCGAGATATTTAATAGACCCCAATGGAATACCTCGTTTCATATAAATACAGATAGTTCAACACTTATAGGTACAGATACATTTATAGATAATGAAGTTAAACTTAGAAGGGGTTCAGTTTATGAGTGTGCTGTTAATGGAGGATTTGGAATATTTGATGAAATTAATATGGCAAAAAATGATGCCATAGTTGTAGTTCATTCAGCCTTAGATTATCGTCGAGTGATTGATGTACCAGGTTATGAGAGAGTTAATCTGCACCCAGCAACAAGATTTATTGGAACTATGAATTATGAGTATGCGGGAACAAAGGAACTTAATGAAGCTCTAGTTTCTAGGTTTATGGTAATAGATATTCCTCCTGTAGAAGAGGAGAAGTTAATGATGATTTTGAAAAATGAATTTTCAGATGCTGATGAAGAAAAATTAGCACAATTTGCAGGGATATTTTTAGATTTACAATTAAAATCTCAAAATGGTGAAATATCTAGTAAAGCTATTGATTTAAGAGGTCTTATGGCATCTCTTAAAACTATAAGAAGAGGATTAAAGCCAACTCTTGCAATTAATATGGGGCTTACAGGAAAGACTTTTGATATATATGAAAAAGAAATGGTTGGAGATGTAATTAAAACAAGAATACCTAATAAATGGGAGAGTGCAGATATATTTCCAATAAGTCATATTTAATATAGGTGAGATTATGAAATGGATATATGATGATTATGAATTTGAAAATAGAGCAAATAACTTATCTTGGACAATAGCTGGTGATTATAACGAAAGTATAGATATATCAGAAAAAGATTATTCTTCAAAGGAAATAGGTCTATACTTTGCAATAATTGCAGGAGCTAGAAGAAAATATGTAGACTGGGATATAGTTAAAAAATACCTCACAAATAGAATACGAAAAGGATATGATAAGGATGTTATATTAGGTCTAATTCAAGTTATACTAAATACAATTGTTGAAGAAAAAGCTATTAAAGATAGACCTGGAATAGAAGATATTAGAAAAAGAGCATATAAAGATATTGTTTCACGTTTTACCAAGATATACAATAACAATATGATGGACAAGATTAAATATGCATTTGTACTTTATAGCATGGATAAACATCCAGCATTAGATAGTATAACTAAAAGAATAGTAAATGATATAAGGCTTATAGATACAAATCAGGATATTATGGAGATTTTAAAGGTATTAGATGTTATATATTTAACTTATTTTGAATATATATTGAATAGTGAAGAAAATAATTCTACATATGATGAAAACAATGTAAAAAATGTTGAAGTAAACTTTGATACGTTTGCTGATTTTATGTATGAAGAACTATATAGCGATGAAGATGAAAATATCGTTGAAAGTGATATAGATTCAATCTCCTCATCAATGCTTATAGAGGGAGTAGGAGACTTTGACAATTCTCAAGCTAACAATTCAGCAGATAGAGTTATATATGTTGATGAAGAGACTGTAAATAAAATATACACTAAAATAGAACATTACTATGGGAAAACTTATTTAAGTAAGGGTGAAATTAAAAAGCTTGAAACACAAAATTGTAGAAACGTACATGAAGGATGTAGAATTCACTTCACAGATGGTGTTCTTAGAAGTGAATGTAATAATGTTTTTCAGCTAAAATATGTGACAAGACAAAAAGAAAATAATTTAGGCAAATTTAGAGAACATGCTAGGATGTATAGACAACAAATAAAGCGATTAAAAGAAAGCCTTTCTAGGATTTTAGTAGAAGAAAATGCTAAAAATAGAGTATATTCTGATTGTGGTACTATATTAGCAAATAGAGCCTGGAGAGTTGGAAGGAGTAATAATAATAAAATATTTTATAAAGATATAGAAAATGAAAAAGGAAAATATGTTATTGATATATTGTTGGATGCAAGTGGTTCTCAAAGTAGAAACCAAGGAAATGTAGCAATTCAAGCTTACATAATTGCAAATGCTTTGACGGAAGTTGGAATACCAAATAGAGTTATGGGTTTTTCTAGTTTCTTAGATTATACGATATTAAAAAGATTTAAGGATTATGATGACAGTATTAAAAATAGTGAAAACATCTTTGAATACTTCTGCGCTGGTAACAATAGAGATGGTTTAGCTATAAAATCTATATGTAGTGGTTTGATAAATAGAGATGAAGAAAATAAAATTTTGATAGTCCTTAGTGATGGAAGACCAAATGATGTAAAGATAGGAAAAAACAGTGAGAGAACTTTAAGAGGTGAAAAAGCTTATAGAGGTGTTGTTGGTTTAAGAGATACAGCTAATGAAGTAAGAAAAGCTAGGAAACAAAATATATTAGTATTAGGAGTATTTACAGGCAAAGAATCAGAACTTGAAGCTGAAAGATTAATCTATGGAAATGATTTTATATATTCAAGAGATATAACTAGATTTTCTGATGTAGTTTCAATGTATTTAAAGAAAATAATTAGGAATTAATAGATTTATAAAAAAGAATTTATATACATAAAAATATAAAAATGAATAAAATTTGTAAAAAATGTAGAAATTTTCACAGAAAAGGTATACAATGATTTATATAGAAAATGAATTAAAAATAAAGTAATATTAAAAATTAAATATATAATATTATAGGTTCTTTAAGCAAGATTAATAGGGAAGAAGGTTAAATTCCTTTACAGCCCCCGCTACTGTGATGCAGACGAAACTTTTGTTAGCCACTATGATAATATGTTTTTATATTTCATGGGAAGGAAGAGGAGTAGGATGAAGCTAAGTCAGGAGACCTGCCTAAAATATTAAAGTGATTTCTTCGGGGATGGAGAAAGTTTCTTATAATAATTATACAGATATGTTTATTTTATGTGTTTGTATTTAGATTGTCGAAAATTAGAAGCCTAGCCATCGAGTTAGGCTTTTTTATTTTGCTATAATGAAGGATACATGTATTATTCATATTTTAATTATTAGAAAGGGAGAGAGGGGATACTCAAATGAAACAAAATATCAAATTAGGGGTTATAGCTGCACTTATGTTAATAATTTTAACTCCAGTTACATCAAATGCAATGCATATAATGGAAGGTTACTTACCAGTAAAATGGTCTATAGCATGGGGAGTTATATTTATACCATTTTTCTTAGTGGGATTAAAATCAATAGGTAAAATAGTAAAGCAAGACCCTAAGAAGAAAGTTTTATTAGCTCTATGTGGAGCATTTGTCTTTGTATTATCAGCATTAAAAATACCTTCAGTAACAGGAAGTTGTTCACATCCTACTGGAGTAGGTCTTGGAGCAATAATGTTTGGACCAAGTGTAATGTTTGTTCTTGGAACTATAGTTTTAATATTCCAAGCATTATTACTAGCACATGGTGGAATAACTACTTTAGGAGCTAATGCTTTTTCAATGGCTATAATAGGGCCAATTATATCATTTTTAATATTTAAAGCATTAAAGAAAAAGGATGGAAATAATGCTATACCAGTATTTCTTGCAGCAGCAATAGGAGACTTAGCCACATATACAATAACTTCAATACAATTAGCACTGGCTTTTCCAGACCCATCTGGTGGAGTGATGGCTTCAGCAATTAAATTCTTAGGAATTTTCTTTATGACTCAAATACCAATAGCAATAGCAGAAGGTATCCTTACTGTAATTGTATATAATTTAATTACAGAAAATGGAGAAAAAAGCATACTAGAAAATAATGATAAAGGAGTTAAAGCTAATGAGTGCTAAAACAAAAACAAAAACTAACATATTATTACTTTTATTAGTAGTAGCTCTTATTATATTCCCATTACTTGTAAATTCAGGTGCCGAATATGGAGGAGCAGATGGTCAAGCTGAAAGTGAAATTACTAAGATAAATCCAAATTATGAGCCTTGGTTTAGTAGCCCATATGAGCCACCAAGTGGAGAAATAGAGAGTTTATTATTCTCTGCACAAGCAGCTTTAGGTGCAGGTGTAATAGGATACATATTAGGTATTCAAAAAGGAAAGAGAAGTTAATTATGCTTATAATTGATAAATATGCATATACAAATAGATTGAGTAAAGTAAATCCAAATAAAAAAGTAGCCATAGGAGCAATTTTTCTAATTGCTTCTATGGTAATAAAAAATGTATTTATCTTAAGTGGAATTATGATTTTAATGAGTATTTTACTTGTTTGTGTAGCAGGGATAGATTTAAAAAATTATTTGAAATTACTTCAAATACCAATGTATTTTTTATTTCTTAGTATAGGTATAACTCTTGTAAATATATCTTTTAATAAAGTAGATTTACTATATAGTTTTCAATTTTTTAGTTTTTATATAGGAATATCAAAGGCATCTATTGACATGTCTATTCATGTGTTATTTAGAGCTATGTCTTGTTTAACTTGTGTGTATTTTTGTATACTTACAACACCTTTTAATCAGTTAATATTTTTCTTCAAAAAATTGCATTTACCAGACACCTTTGTTGAATTATCAATGTTAATATATAGATTTATATTTATATTTTTAGAAGAATTTTCAGAGATATATAAATCACAAGAACTAAGATTTGGGTACATAAATTTAAAAACTTCATATAAATCTTTAGGGATTCTTGGAAGTATGCTGTACAAAAGGCTTATGACAAGGTATGATGATATGTGTATATCATTAGACATAAAATTGTATGATGGTAAATTTCACATAGTAGGGGATAATGATGTTTAAAATAAATAATTTAACATATCAATATGAAAAAAATGCTAGTGCATTATTGAACATTAATATGGATTTCTCAAAGGGAAATGTTATAGGTATAATAGGCTCAAATGGTTCAGGAAAGTCAACTTTATTTATGAATTTAATGGGAATATTAAAGCCTACATCTGGAGAAATACTTTTCAAAGAAGAAAAGTTAAAGTATGATAAGAAGAGTTTGTATAATCTTAGAAAGAATGTAGGGATTGTTTTTCAAGACCCAGAAAAACAAATATTTTACTCAAAAGTATATGATGACATAGCATTTGCGATGAGAAACATTGGAATGGATGAAAAAATTATTAAAGAGAGAATAAACAAAGCTTTGATAGCTGTTAATGGAATAGATTTTATAGATAGACCAGTACACTTCTTAAGTTATGGTCAGAAAAAAAGAGTAGCAATTGCATCAGTTATAGCAATGGAAAATGAAATTATATTGCTTGATGAACCTACAGCTGGATTAGACCCAGTAAGCACTAGGTCTATTGTAGATATAATAAAGGGATTAGATAAAAATAATATAAAAATAGTAATATCCAGTCATGATATGAATTTAATGTATGAAATATGCGATTATATATATGTACTGGATAAGGGGATTTTAATTGATGAAGGAAATGCAGAAAGTGTATTTGTAAATGAGAACAATATTATACAAGCTGGATTAGAATCTCCATGGTTAGTAAAGGTACATAAAAATATGAATTTACCTTTATTTAAGAAAGAAGAAGATTTGTATAAGTACTGGAAAGAAAGAGACTTAGTACAAATAAATAATTAAGCCCTAAACCTATTTTAAAAAAATAGATTTATATATAATAACCCTTAACCTAGACCCCTTAAAGGTGCCTTATGATTCCCCAAATCATAAGGTTATTTTTTTTATAAATATAAAAATAAATTTTATAAGTAAGTGTTATCTAATTGTTAAAATTTTACAATAATCTATTAATATAATACATAATTATAATTTGAAGTAATTCATATTTTAGATTAAAATATATTTATGGCTGTTAACAGGAGGAGAAATATGAATTTAGATACATTAAATCCTGCTCAAAGAGAAGCAGTAGAAAAAACTGAGGGGCCAGTACTTATATTAGCTGGTGCTGGCTCAGGTAAAACTAAGGTACTAACAACAAGAATAGCATACCTTATGGAAGATAAAGGTGTACAAGCACCTAGTATATTAGCTATAACATTTACAAATAAAGCTGCAAATGAAATGAGAGAAAGAGTCGAACAAAATATAGGTTCGGAAACTAAGGAAATGTGGATAAGTACATTCCATTCTTGTTGTGTTCGTATACTTAGAAAAGATATAAATAAAATTGGTTACAATAGAAGTTTTGTAATTTATGATGCTGCAGACCAAGTAACCTTAGTCAAAGATTGCCTTAAAGAATTAAATTTAAGTGATAAAGTATTTGAACCAAAGGCCGTTATAAGTGCTATTTCAGGAGCAAAAGATAAGCTTTATACGCCAAAGCAGTTTAAAGATATGAATATGTCGGATAATAGAATGGTTAAAATTGCAGATATTTATGCATTATATCAAGACCGTTTAAAGAGAAATAGTGCACTTGATTTTGACGATTTAATACTTAAAACTGTAGAACTTTTTAAGGCTAATGATGAAGTATTAGCTTATTACAGAAGTAGATTTAGATACATAATGGTAGATGAGTATCAGGATACGAGTAAAGCTCAATATGAGCTAATAAAATTATTAGCTAGAGAACATCAAAATATCTGTGTTGTTGGAGATGATGACCAAAGTATTTATGGATGGAGAGGCGCAGATATAAGAAATATACTTGAATTTGAGAAAGATTATGATAATGTACATGTTGTGAAACTAGAACAAAATTATAGATCAACACAAGTAATATTAGATGCAGCTAACAAAGTTATATCAAATAACATAGAAAGAAAAAGAAAGAAACTTTGGAGTGAAAAGAAAGAAGGAGAACTTATAAAGATACAACTAACTGGTAGTGAAATAGAAGAAGCTGATTTTATAGCTGACTCAATTGCACAAATAGCTAGAAAAGAGAATAGACCATACAAAGATTTTGCAGTACTTTATAGAGCAAATGCACAAGCAAGACCTGTAGAAGACGCTTTAAACAGAAGTCAAATACCATATAATATATATGGTGGTACAAAGTTTTATGAGAGAAAAGAAATAAAGGACTTAGTAGCGTATTTAAGAGTTATTCAAAATCCACAGGATGACATATCTATAAAAAGAATTATAAACGTTCCTAGAAGAGGTATAGGGCTTAGAACTATAGAAAAAATTGAAGATAGAGCCAATTTGAAACAAGAGAGTATATATTCAGTTTTAATTGATATAGAAACAAACTCCGATATATCTACAAAAGCTAGAGCAAGTATAAGTGGATTTGTTGATATTATAGGTACACTTAGAACTATAAAAGAAGTCTATCCTGTTAGTAAGTTAATAGAAAAAGTTTTAGATACTACAGGATATATGGATGAACTTGTAGATATAAAAAATAAAAATGAAAAAGATTTAACTGGTAAAGGTGAAGAAGCTCAAGATAGAATTGATAATTTAAGAGAATTTATATCTATAGCACTAGAGTTTGAAAGTAGTAGTGATGACACTTATGAAAATAAAGATTTAGAGACATTTTTAACTAGTATAGCACTTACATCCGAATCTAATGATGAAGAGGACAATGATAGAGTTTCTCTTATGACAATTCATACATCTAAAGGATTGGAGTTTCCAGTTGTATTTTTAACAGGGATGGAAGAAGGACTATTTCCTATATCAAGAGCTATAAAGTCTCTGAGTGAATCTCAAATAGAAGAAGAAAGAAGGCTTTGTTATGTTGGTATAACTAGAGCTAAAGAAGAGTTATACATGTCACTAACTGAAAAAAGAACGCTATATGGTAAAACAAATGTTGCAATAGCTTCAAGATTTATGGAAGAGTTACCAGAAGAATGTATAGAAAGATTGTACAAAATGAAAAAAGAATTAAGTTATTCTAAAGCAAGTTATAATATGTTAGATAAATATACTAAAAAGTATATGAATACTATAAGTAAATCTAAAGTTGCAGATAATGTTAACGCTACAATAAAAGATTCAAATAAAGAGACTAATCCAGAAGATATAAAGCTTGGTTCTAAAGTACATCATCCTAAATTTGGGGTTGGAACAGTCGTGTCTATAACTGGAACAGATGTTACTATAGCCTTTGATAAGCAAGGAATTAAAAAAATAAATAAAGAATATACAACACTAGATATTTTATAATGGAGGAAAATTAGGAATGGATAGTATAAGCTTTGCTAAAAATTTAATAGATTTCATATACGATAGCCCATCATCTTTTCACGCAGTTGATAGTGCTAAAGAAGTTTTAGATAAAAATGGATTTGAAGAGTTAGCTTTAAATAAGAAATGGAATCTAAGAGTAGGTGGAAAATACTACGTGACTAAAAATTTATCTGCTATAGTAGCTTTTGTAGTTAACTCAGATAATATAGAAGAAGGTGGGTTTAGAATAATAGGTTCTCATTCAGATTCTCCTACATTTAGTATTAAGCCAAATGCAGAAATAGAAGCTGAGAAAGTTTATTTGAAGCTGAATACAGAATGTTATGGAGGAGCAATATTAAGTACATGGTTAGATAGACCACTTGGTATAGCTGGAAGAGTAGTCTTAAAAGGAGATAGTGTACTTAAGCCAAAGGAAAAACTTATCGACTTTAAAAAACCAATTTGTATAATACCAAATCTAGCTATACATTTGAATAGAAGCATAAATGATGGTCATTCATATAATAAGCAAAAAGATATGTTACCTTTAGTTGGATTATTAAATGATACATTAGAAAAAGATAACTTTCTTTTAAAACAAATATCATCTAATTTAAATGTAAAAGTGGAAGATATAATAGACTTTGATTTGTTCTTATATGAATTTGAAAAAGGAAGTTTAATAGGGGCTAATGAGGAATTTATATCTATTGGAAGACAAGATAATCTTGCAATGGTACATGCTAGTTTAAATGCTTTAGTTGATGCTAAAGGACAAAGTGGTGTAAATGTAATGGCTGTATTTGACAATGAAGAAGTTGGAAGTTCTACTAAACAAGGTGCAGATTCAAATATGCTATTAAATATATTGGAGAGAATATGTTTATCAATAGGGAAACATAGAGAAGGATTTTTTGAGGCTATTTATTCGTCTTTCATGATATCATCAGATTTAGCTCATGCTATTCATCCAAATACTCCAGAAAAACATGACCCAACCAATAAACCAGTTATGGGAAAAGGGCCTGTTATAAAGATAAATGCAAGTCAAGCATATACAAGTGATGGATATTCTATAGCTGTTTACAAAAATATATGTAAGGAAGCTAATGTCGAGTATCAAGAATTTGTAAATAGGTCAGATGAGAGGGGTGGAAGTACTATAGGTCCAATATCCTCTACTCATGTAGATATACCATCTGTGGATGTAGGAAGTCCAATTTTAGCAATGCATTCTATAAGGGAATTAGGTAATGTTGAAGACCATTATAGTATATATAAAACATTTAGTAAGTTTTTTGAAATATAAATATAAGATAAACAATTTGGAGATGAAACTATGAAACTAGGACTATGCTTAGAAGGTGGAGGAGCAAAGGGAGCTTACCAAGCAGGGGTAGTTAACGCTTTGTATGATAATGGAATAAATCATTTTTATTCAATTTCAGGAACATCAATAGGAGCAATAAATGGATATTATTTATACACAGGTAATGTTGATAACTTGAAAAAAATGTGGACAAATATAAAAGATATCCAGAACGGAAATGTGAAAATAGTAAATAATACTGTGGATAATTCTCCAGCTATAGATAATCTGAGAGAACTAGATAGTAGTAAAATAGAGAAAATGAACTTCTATGTTAACTATGTAGAAGTTAATAATAAGGTAGTATCAGAAAAGGTTGTAAATGTGTCAAAAATGCCTAAAGACGAAGCAATTTTAAGCATTTCATATAGTGGATTGTTACCATCAAATCCAAATGCTACTCTTGGATTTAAAGAACAATTCATGAAGGATGTGCAAGATGGTATTTATGATGGTTTTAAATTGGATGGAGGTCTAATTAGGAGTGCGTTAATTGAGCCTTTAATTGTGGATAATGTGGATAAAATTATTCTGATATCCACAAAGTATAATTATGATTTACCAGATGACATCAAAAAAATATATAATGAAGATAAAATAATAGTAGTTAGACCTAACACTCAATTTGCACCTAAAGATACTCTTAACTTTGATGATGAGTTTTGTAAAACTATATATCAAGAAGGATATGAAATAGGAAAAAATATACTTGCTAGAGTTTAATTTAGAGTATAATATAATAAATGTAATTGTGTAATTTAATTAATAAAAAGGAAGGTAATAAGTCATGGAAAATAAAAATCCTATAGTAACTATAGTAATGGAAAATGGAAAAGAAATAAAAATTGAGTTGTACCCAAATATAGCACCAAATACAGTTAAAAATTTTGTATCATTAGTAGATGATGGATATTATAATGGAATAACATTTCATAGAGTAATACCAGGATTTATGATACAAGGTGGATGCCCAAATGGTACTGGAATGGGTGGTCCAGGACATTCTATAAAAGGTGAATTTAGTGGAAATGGATTCACTAACAATTTAAAGCATGAAAGAGGCGTTATATCAATGGCTAGAACTATGGCACCTAATTCAGCTGGTTCTCAATTTTTTATAATGCATAAAAATTCACCACATTTAGATGGTCAATATGCAGGTTTTGGTAGAGTTATAGAAGGTATGGATACAGTTGATGAAATAGCATCAGTTAGAACAGGAGCAGCGGACAAGCCACAGACTCCGCAAGTTATGAAAGCTGTAACTGTAGAAACTTTTGGAGTAGATTACTCAGACGTTGAAAAAAACTAGGACACAGATAAAAGAAAAAATATATACAACTTAAAGATAAAGTGAGATGTTATTATATTTTCTAGAGAATATAATAACATCTCACTTTTTAATTTATTCTATTATACTTTGTTTTACTGAAATTTAATTATCTATTAAATTTTTATTATACTAAATAACTCCAGTAATCTTATCAGAACATCATCTTAAAGTATTATAGAAAAATAATTATATTAAATTATTTATGATTAAGTTTTTAATATATAATATATTAAAATAAATATAGAAGATAGATGGAAAACATTTATTTCAACATTTTTTAAAGCTATTTTAGCGATTTTATTTAAGAAAAGAAAGTTATTTGTATATTTTTATTTAAGAAAAAACATTATAATGGTAATATATTCTATTTACAATTTCATAACTTTGGTTTACAATAATAGAGACAATAAATCCTAAAGAACATAATAAGAAAAAAGTGCTTAATATTTGAGAGAGACTGGTTTAGTTTACACCAGCTAAACCAGTCAAGGAATAATTTAAAGTGTAATATATAATAATAAGAAAAAAATACACTATTAGAGTTTTCTAATAGTGTATTTTTTTATGGAATTTAATATTGTTATAAAAGAATTTCAAACAGTAAATTTTTAAGTGACATATTGTAACTAAGTATGTACTTTAACAAAGACATTAAATATATTGAAAGGTTTAATAAAAATATAAAAAACTGTTTCAAATTTAAATTTGAAACAGTTTTTGTATTGTTTAAAGATTTTATATTATTTAAAATTTTTAATTGCAGTAGTTAAGTTAGGTACTAATTGTTTCTTTCTAGATACAACACCTGGAGCAAATGTTCCTTGAACTCCTTCAATACCAAATGCATCAGCAATTAATCTATCTTCTGCTTTGTAAATTAAATAAGAACCTTCTTTTATTATATCTGTAACTGCAAGAACTAATTTGTCATAATCAGTTGAATTTATATAAGATAAAAATTCATCCTTCTTAGCAAATATAGAGTCTGTGTCTAAAGTAAATACTTGTCCTATACCAACTCTATGTCCACTCATGTTAAACTCTTTAAAGTCCATATTTACTATTTGTTCTATAGTAAACTCATCTAAAGAAGTACCACATTTAAACATATCCATAGCATATTTTTCCATGTCTACTTTTGCTATTTTACTTAATTCTTCACAAGCTTTCTTATCCATATCAGTAGTTGTTGGAGATTTAAATAATAATGTATCAGATAATATAGCAGATAAAAGAAGACCAGCTATTTCATAAGGTATCTCAACATTATTTTCTTTATACATTTGATAAATTATAGTACTATTGCATCCAACAGGCATAACTCTAAAAGACATAGGAACATCAGTAGAAATACCACCAAGTTTATGATGGTCAACTATTTCAACTATATTTGCTTGTTCAATTCCATCAGCACTTTGAGCATATTCATTATGGTCAACTAAAACAACATTCTTTTTAGATGGATTTAATAGATGCCCTTTTGAAATTAATCCTAAAAACTTATTGTCATCATCTAATATAGGATAAGATCTAAAATTTGTTTCTAACATAATTTCTTTTATTTCATCCATATAGTCATCTTCTTTAAATGTAATCAAATTATCTGTGGCTTCTATAGAATCTAAGAAACTACATTGATTTATGACATTAGAAGTTTTGTAGTTGTCACTTTCAACAGAAACAACAGACACTCCATTTATTTTAGCAAGAGCTAGTAAGTCTTTTGAAATTTTTGTATGATTAGTAAGTATTAAAAGCTTAACTTTTGTATCAATTGCGTATTCAATACTATCATATCTATCGCCAACAATAGCTATATCCCCTTCTTTTAAAGTCTCTATCAGGGTTTCCATACCAAATGATAAAGTAACAACTCTACCTTTTACATCTTCACCACAATCTACAAGGATATTACCATTAAGGTTTTTGCAGATATTTGATAGTGATGTGTGTATAGTTGTAAAATGTTGATGAAGAAGGTTTTTAGCTATTTCTTTCATGGTAATAATACCAGCAAAAGTTCCATCCTCATAAGTTACAGGTAATGTTTTAACATTTTTTTCATCCATAAGATTATAGGCTTCTAATATAGAAGAAGTTGGAGTTAAAGGTACTACCTTATCATAATTTAAATCTCTAACTTGTATTCTAACGTTATCTAAGATTTCAGGTGCATCTACCTTAAAGTAATCTAAGGCGTATTTAGCTTCCTTTCTGATGTCTCCTAAAGCATAAGCTGTTGCTTCTATCCCTAATTTGTTTTTTAAATGTGCTAATGAAATTGCAGAACATATTGAATCTGTATCTGGATTTTTATGTCCGAAAACTAATAAACTCATTTTAATACTCCTTTCAAAACCTGAATATAATAACTGATAAAAATATTATATCAAAAGGTAGTAAGTATTTGTTGTAAAAGAAAAAATTTAATGAAAAAATATTATAGGAAATTTTATCTCTTATATAAGTACTACAAATTTAATATAAAATTTTTTATGATATCTACTTTTACCCAATTAAATTAATTTTTATTCACAATTAATTGATTGGATATACCTGAGAAAAAATTAATTAATATGATAATAAACTAAGAATTTATAAATAATTTTGTGCTGTAAAATTTTTTGTATACATATTGTAAGTAAAAAATTAACGAGGTTGATATAAAAATTGTTTATCTACATGAAAAATATTATTTTAAGATATTGACTTAAAAATAACTTATAGAAACTAAAATATTTTTAATTTATATATTTTTAAAAATTACATAGTCATTATCAAAAGAAAAAATGCATATAAATCAAAAATAAGTGTTATTTTATGAAAATATGACAAAAATATTATGTCTTACTTGTAAAAATAACATATAAAATTTAATAAATAAAAAAAGTGAAAGATATAAATTATCATTTTAGTAGTTTATTTAGTCAAAGTAAATTATTCAAATGAAATATATCTTATTTAAATAAAAAAATTTAATAAAAGTAAAAAAAATAATATATTTGTTAAAAAATAAATTGACAAAATATTCAGAAAAAAACTTCTTGACCTAAGGGCATAAAATAAATAAAATCTAAAGTATAGATATGAAATCTATAAAATTATTTTAAGTATAGGTTAAAAATATAATAGATGATGCATTTAAGATTTATAAAAATAGGAGATGCATAATTATTTAGGGAGGTTTTTAGTTATGGAGAAAAAAGAAAAGGTTGTAGAAACAGTAGCTGTTGAAGTATGTAGCCCTGAGATTGTCAATAGTGTTGAGACATTAAGAATGAGGCTAGAGGAAATTAGATTAGCACAAAAAGAATTTGCAACATTTACACAAGAGCAAGTAGATAAAATTTTCTTAGCTGCTTCAACTGCAGCAAATCAACAAAGAATTCCCCTAGCAAAAATGGCAGTTGAAGAGACTGGTATGGGTATTGTTGAAGATAAAGTTATAAAAAACCATTTCGCTTCAGAGTATATCTATAATGCTTATAAAGACACTAAAACTTGTGGTGTTATAGAAAAAGATGAGGCATTTGGATTTACAAAGATTGCTGAACCAGTAGGTGTATTATCAGCAGTTATACCAACAACTAACCCTACATCAACTGCAATATTCAAGTCCCTAATAGCACTAAAAACTAGAAATGGTATAATTTTCTCCCCTCATCCAAGAGCTAAAAACTGTACTATAGAAGCGGCTAGAGTTGTACATGATGCAGCAGTTAAGGCAGGAGCACCAAAAGGTCTTATAGGTTGGGTAGATGTGCCTTCAATTGAATTGACTAATGTTGTTATGGCAGAAGCAGATCTTATATTAGCTACTGGCGGACCTGGAATGGTTAAATCTGCATATTCTTCAGGTAAACCAGCTGTTGGAGTTGGACCTGGAAATGTACCAGCAATAATAGATGAGAGTGCAGATATAAAAATGGCTGTAAGTTCAATATTAGTATCAAAATCATTTGATAATGGTATGATATGTGCTTCTGAGCAAGCAGTAATAGTACCAGAAAAAATATATGAAGAAGTTAAAAAAGAATTTAAATATCGTGGAGCACATTTCTTAAATAAAGAAGAAACAGAAAAGGTAGGCAAAGTAGTAATAATTGATGGAACTTTAAATGCCAAAATAGTTGGACAACCAGCTCATGTAATAGCAAAAATGGCAGATGTAGAAGTGCCAAAAACAGCTAGGATAATAATTGGCGAAGTTGAATCTGTTGAAGTAGAGGAACCTTTTGCACATGAAAAACTTTCTCCTGTCCTTGCAATGTACAAGTCTAAGAGTTTTGAAGATGCAGTTGCTAAGGCTGAAAAATTAGTTGCTGATGGTGGGTATGGTCATACTTCATCATTGTATGCAGACTCTATCAATCAACCAGAGAGAGTAGAGAAGTTTGTAAATGCTATGAAGACTTGTAGAGTATTAGTTAATACTCCATCATCACAAGGTGGTATAGGTGATTTATATAACTTTAAATTAGCTCCATCTCTTACTCTTGGTTGCGGTTCTTGGGGTGGAAACTCAGTATCAGAAAACGTAGGAGTTAAGCATTTACTTAATATCAAGACAGTAGCTGAAAGGAGAGAGAATATGCTTTGGTTTAGAGCCCCACAAAAAGTTTATTTCAAAAAAGGATGTTTAGGTGTAGCAGCAAGAGAATTTAAAGATGTCATGAACAAGAAGAAAGCTTTTATAGTAACAGACTCTTTCCTTTACAATAATGGTTATACTAAAAAACTAACTGATTTATTGGATGAAATGGGAATTAAGCATACTACATTCTTTGATGTTGCTCCAGACCCAACACTAGCTTGTGCAAGAGAAGGGGCTAAGGCTATGTCCGATTTCCAACCAGACTTAATAATATCTGTAGGTGGAGGTAGTGCAATGGATGCTGGTAAGATAATGTGGGTAATGTATGAGCATCCAGAAGTAGATTTCCAAGATTTAGCAATGAGATTTATGGATATAAGAAAAAGAGTATATGCATTCCCTAAGATGGGTGAAAAAGCATACTTTGCAGCTATTCCTACTTCAGCAGGAACTGGTTCAGAAGTAACTCCATTTGCAGTTATAACTGACCAAGATTCAGGTGTAAAATATCCATTAGCAGATTATGAATTAATGCCAAATATGGCTATAATTGATGCAGATATGATGATGGAAATGCCACCAAGATTAACAGCAGCGTCAGGTGTTGATGCATTAACACATGCACTAGAGGCATATGTATCTATGTTAAGAACTGAACCAGCTGATGGACTAGCACTTCAAGCAGGCAAAATAATATTTGAATATTTACCTCGTGCATATAAAAATGGAAAGACTGATAAAGTAGCAAGAGAAAAAATGGCAATGGCATCTACTATGGCTGGTATGGCTTTTGCAAATGCTTTCTTAGGAATTTGCCACTCTATGGCACATAAACTTGGTGCATTCCACCATGTTCAACACGGTGTTGCAAATGCATTGTTAATAAATGAAGTAATTAAGTTCAATTGTGCAGAGGCTCCAAATAAGATGGGCGCATTTTCACAATACAGATACCCTGATTGTATACAAAGATATGCTGAATTTGCTTCTTTCGCAGGAATTAAAGGAAATACAGACCAAGAAAAAGTGGATAATCTTATAAAAGCAATAGATGAATTAAAGGCAAGAGTGGGTCTTCCTAAGACTATAAAAGAGGCAGGAGTAGATGAAGCTAAATTCTTAGAGGGATTGGATGCTATGGTTGAACAAGCATTTGATGACCAATGTACAGGTGCAAATCCTAGATATCCATTGATGAGTGAATTAAAAGAGATATATTTAAAAGTTTATTATGGTAAATAATATTTCTTTTAGAATATTAATTCTATTAGACTTGTATATAAATTATTAGATTTGCATATAAATAGAGTTTTATTAGAGCTATATATAAATATTTGTTAATGATAGATTTTAACTTAAAACCTAAATAAAAATGATAAAAGATAAGAAAATTTATATTGATTTTGAATATGTATATTTAATCAATTAACTTTAAAATTAGTCACAAAATTTTTTTATTACATATAATTTTAAAGTATAATATATAAAAAACTTTATGAAAAAATTATAAAAATATTCAGAAAATTCTATTGACTAATCTATTTATCATGATATAATAGGTATAGAAAACAAAAAAACTGGGGCCTATTAAGGCCCCCTTATTACTTTTTGATAGATTTATTTAGAATAACTTTCTCATTTTGATTTTTTATATTTATGACAGAGTCGTTGTAATCTACCTCGAAGTTAGCAAAGGCAGAAAATAAATCTATATCTCTTAACAAATGAATTGTCATACATTGCTTGTTCTTATTTAATCTTAGAATTAATGCTCTTACAAATGGAAATTGGATTCTAGAATTAAATAAGTTAGAACCATCAGTATCTATATCTAAGCTACGATAATTAATATCTATAAATACATCTACATCATCGTTTTCTTCTCTTATTATTCTATAGTCAAAATCCAAGTCTAAATTTAAATTACCTAAAACCAATAACATTTAAATCCTCTTTTCTATAAGTAGTTTTAGAGTATTAGTTTAACTAAGCTCTCCATCTATTATAGATATAATTCTATCTGCTTTTCTAGCAATATTTTCATTATGTGTTATTATTATAAGAGTTTGGTTATATTTTTTTATAGAACTTTTTAGTAAATCCATGACTTCTTCCGTAGTTTTACTATCCAAATTTCCTGTTGGTTCATCTGCTAGGATTATACTTGGTTTTGCAGATAAAGCGCGTGCAATAGCAACCCTTTGTTGTTGACCACCAGATAATTGATTTGGAAGATGATTTTTCCTCTCACTAAGACCCAATAAATTTATAATGTCTTCGATATATTCTTCATCGACTTTTTTATTGTCTAACTTTAGTGGTAATTCTATATTTTCTTTTACATTTAATACTGGAATTAGGTTATACTGTTGAAAGACAAATCCTACTTTTTGTCTTCTATATTTTGCTAATCTTTTATCTGAAAGGCAACATATATCTTTACCATCGACTTTTATAGTTCCACTACTTGGTCTCTCAAGACCGCCTACTAAATGTAGAAATGTGCTTTTTCCACTTCCACTTGGACCAATTATCGCAACAAATTCACCCTTATTTATTTTTAAATTTGCATCCTTTAGTGCATGTACAGCTGTTTCCTTTTTTCCATAAATCTTACCTAAGTTAAGAATCTCTAATATAGGCATAATTACTCCTCCTATTCTGTAATGTTTATAGCTTCAACTATACTAATTTTATTTATCTTCCTTGATGGAATATATGTAGCTAGGATACCTACAATTATGTTTGCTAAAACAACTAGGGTATATATTTTGTAATCTATTGAAAATCCCAATCCATATGATACAAATCCCTGCAGGTAATACATTTTAAATTGTATTATAAGACCAGCCACAATGGTAATTATACTTGAGAGTGCTCCATATAATATTCCCTCATAGAGTATCATATTTTTAAATCCTTTCTCAGAGATACCAATAGCTCTTAACATTCCAAATTCGTTAGTTCTTGAGGTTAAGTTATAACTTATGTTATTTATTATATTAAATACACTAATTATGAACATCACTGCTACTATACCATAATTATAAATCATGGACCTAGATGTCATCTTATCAGAGTTTTCTTTTTCTACCATCATATCTACCGTTGTAGTTCCAGGAACTTCACTTCCAATTTTACCCAAAAGTTTATTTATTTTTTTCTTGTTTGCATTTTTATTAAGGTCTAGATAAACTAAGTTATACTTATCTACATCAGTTAATTTTTTTAGATATTCGCTACTCGTTATTACATCTACACCCTCATCTCCAGAGTACATACCATTATCTGCAAAAGGATAACTTACAATAGCTCCAACTTTAAAGTCATATTCTAGATATTCATAATTATCTTTTTGACTTTCATAAAGTCCTGTATCTATTCCAACTTTTGGATATTTGACCTTTATAGTATCGCCTACTTTTATATCTACAGCTGGTGTGCCTGTGCCAGGAGTAAAAGTCTTTGAATATTTCTGTGTTTTAGAAATTTCTGGTACATATACTATAGACAAGTTTTCTTTTTTCATTTTTTTCAAATTTATACTTCCACTTACCAAGTATTTTTCTAATGATTTTATCATCTCATCATCATAACCTCTTAACTTTTGTTTTAGTGTATATTTTCCGGTAGTCTTATTTTTTGTGAATAGAGGAAATTTCTTATAATAAGGAGCTGAATTTATAGCTTCGTAGTAATCTAATCTATTTATTGTATCTACCTCTATTCTCGTGTTCAATATGCTAGCAGTTTTGATTTTGTCAATTCCATCTATATTTTTTATTTTGTCTATCTGATTATCATTAAAACCCTTTATATCCTTGAAAGAAGTGCTGTTGCCAGTTTCATTTAGAAAAACATTTGATAGAATAAAATCTGCATTCATATATGTTTGCTCTTGACTACTTTTGTTTTGGACATCTAAAAAAGAAGATTTATAATTGTCTTTTATGATGATTATACCTCCTATGCTCATAGATAATATAATTACAATGAAGCCCTTTTTATTTCTAAAGATGTTTTTCGCAGATATAGATTTTGTTACTGATATATTTAAAGTTAATTTGGATATTAAAGAATTAACTTTGGTTACATTTTTATCAGTTCCAAAAGTTTTTCTGATAGCATCAATAGGGGAAATTCTTCTTATTTTTAAGTATGTAAAGAAACTTATAATCAGTATTGTTAGTATTGTACATGCAATTGATAAGAGGATTATTTTATCTGGAATAACAAAAGGTGTAACATTTATATTTCCTTCAAATTTAATATTTCCTGCAGACCTATTAAATATTTGTGCTCCCCCCATACCTGTACATATACCTATAGGCATTGCTATCAAAGCAAGTATGAAAAGTTCATAAAACATAAGTTTGAAAATCCTAAAATTAGTGGCTCCAATTGCTCTTAAGACACCATATTCCTGTACTCTTTGGTATATTGATATAACATAGATACTATATATTACAATACCAGCAAATAGACTCATAGCAATTGCAACGAATTTACTTGAATCATCTAAAATACCATTTTTCATAGTAGAGTCTATAAGCATTGAGTTTTTTCCTATACTATTCTCATCCAACATAGCATTTTTTGCTATATTGTCTATGTTTGTATTTATATCACTGCCCTCATTAAATTCAACATAAGCTGTAAACTTATCCAATTTTGATTGATTGAGATTCAAAAAAATTTCACATTTTCCCTTGCTTTTTTCTATATATCTATCTTCAAGTATTCCTACGACTTTAAAAGTCTCTGGATTTTCTTTTTGATATAATTTAAAAGTAAGGTCTTGATTTATCTCTGGTTTTAAACCCATACTATTTAAGACCCATTTCTCTACTACCACCTCATTGCTAGCTTTTGGAAAGCTACCTTTTATAAGTTTAGAATGGCTAGTCAAGTAATTTTTATTTGCATATTCTATGTTTATAGGTAATTTTTCATTAACATCTGTGGATGCATAGTAAGATGTTATACCCAAATTTTTAATATCTTTACTAGATTTTATGGATTCTAATTGATTTATCTTTATATCTTTAAAGTATGCATGGTCAGTTCCAAGTTCTCTTTTCAATCTATCTACATCTGCTTGCTGAGCACTTCTTGAGAGAGTACCAATACCAACAATGAGTGATGTAGCAAGAATTATACTCAGAGCAATTGCTAAAGACCTTGCTTTATAACTTTTTATGTATCTTAGTGCTATTTTCAAATTATCTTTCATATTTACCACTTCCTTTCTTAGCTAACTTAATTATATGTTTATTTAAAATATATATCAAAGTAAGTATCTTCAAGTTTTGAGTACTTAATTGTACAAATTTATGTATGTTTTTGCAAGTTTAATTAATGTACATGTAAATTTTGACTTTTTACATAATTTTTTTAAAATGATATAATTTTCATATAAATTGTAGATGGGAGGGAAATTATGGAGAATAACTTTATATTTCCTATAGTAATACTAACCTTATTTATATTTAGTAACCTTATAATGAATAAGTACAGGTTTTATAAAGAATTAGACATATTAAAAAGAGGACTACTAACATTTTTTTTATCATGTTTTGTATGGATTTTATTCATGGAGGGTATTCAATATATACAATTAAGTTTAGGATATAATTTTTTACTTGAAGGAGTATTAAATATTATACTTTTTTTAAGTTTAATTATTTTAAGTCTTTATATAGGATTTAAATTTATAAGATTGCTAGACAATAACAATAAACAAGAGTACAAGTTACAAAAACTAGATAGTAAAATAAATCATAAGGACAATATAATCGTGAAATTAAGAAGTCAAAAACATGACTATTTAAAACATTTACAAGTAGTATATTCTTTATTAAATACTGGCTTAGCTGAAGATGCTAAAGGATATATAATGAATATATCAAATAACTTTAAATCAAAAAACTCAAGGTATGGAAAAGTATCTTATTTAGATGCTATAGCTTCATTAAAATATGAGGAATGCCTTGAAAAGAATATATCTTTTGATGTCTATATTCAAGATTTTATGGATAATTTAGAGATTGAACCTAACGACATGAGTTCAGTACTATTAAATATAATAGACAATGCAATAGAGTCTTTGTCTGCTATAAAAAAGGAAAAGAAGTATATAAGATTGCATGCATATGAAGATGAATTTCAGTATATTGTAGCCATAAAAAATAATGGTCCTAAAATACATAATGTTGAAAGTATATTTTTGGATGGGTTTAGCACTAAAGAAGGACAAGATAGAGGTTTTGGGTTATATCTAGTTAAAAATATATTAGATAAGTATGATTATAGTATACTTGTAAATAGTGACGATTTTTTAACTGAATTTGTAATTTTAATACCAAAATATTATTAGTTAGGAGGAGAGAAGTCTGTGATAAAAGTTTTGATTTGTGATGATGATAAAATTGTAAGAGATGATATAGCAAATATAGTTAAAGAGTCTGGATATGTAGATTATGTTAAGAAAGTCAAGGATGGTATAGAAGCAATTGAATTTATAAAAAGTGAGAAAATAGACTTATTGATTATTGACATTGATATGCCATATAAAAATGGGATTGATTCTGCCAAAGAAATTCTTTCTATAGATAAAGATATACATATAGTTTTTGTAACAGGTTTTGCTGACTATAGTCTTGAGAGCTTTAAAGTACATCCTATAGATTTTATAGTTAAGCCGTTTAAAAAAGAAAAAATAATTGATTCAATTAATATAGCAATAGACCACATTAACTCTCATAAAATTGCAAAAAATAATTTTATAGAAGATACTCTTTTTGTATATAAAATAAGGAAACAGATACATATGATTAATTTTGATGATATAGTCATGTTTGAGAAAAATTCAAGAGCTATTAATTTATATACTAGAGATGAAGATACGATAAAATTTTATGAGAACTTTGATGATTTAAAAAAACGCCTACCTCCTAATTTCTTTATGACTCATAGACAATACATAGTAAATTTAAGACTTATACATAAGGTTATACCTATAAATAAGTCTTCTTTAGAGATAAAATTTATAAATTTTCAAGAAAGTGCTACTTTAAATAAATCTTTAGAAAAAGATTTTCTATACAGATTTTATAGGGTTAAAAGGTTCTAATGAAGAAAAAAATTTTCAGTGATATACAATATGTACGATGAAGATATCATATAAATTTGCTATAGTTATAAATTAATTCATATAAAATATAATATAAAAACATATTGGACTTTCATGGAAAATTAGAAAGCCCAATATGTTTTAGAGATAAATCTTATATTTATAAGTTGCTTAAAATACTAGGGTCTTTAATCTTATTATCTTCAGCAAGTAATAAGATTTTAGACATAATCTCAGCAGTCTTAGGGTCTTCATCAGCAAAAGGAAGGAATATCTTTCCTCTACTTTGAGAATGTACAGGAAGTATATTTAAAGCACTCATTCCTTTTTTATGTACAATACCAGAACCCATATGTACAGAATACTCACCTAAATTGCCTGCTATAAGAGCATGAGACCCTTCAAAATTGACATTTTTAATCTTTAACAATAATAGCAATTCTTTAGCAATTGCTATACGCATCTCTACAGTAGAATGGCTTGTTTCAGGGTCAACACCACCAGCATGAGCGACACTTACAACGAGGTCTATATCACGCATAACTTCTGAAAATAAAATTGGAGGTATTGAAGCCAATTCTAAGCTTTTATAAGTTTTTCTATCAAAGAATTCTACTGTTTCAATAGTAGGTGGCTCAATGTCTGCTGGCGAAAACCAATCAGCAAGTGCAAACATTTTTGCTACTATATTTTCTTTATAAAACACTTTTTGTAAACCTTCTTCATAATCAACAGTCCAAAGCTGATTTCTAAGAAGTGCTACAGTTTTCTTTGGCTGGATTTGGTGTCCAGCATATCTACGAGATATAGTTTTTTCAGATAATTCATCACTATTTATTCTATAATACTCGCGAAATACTTGCTTAAATGGCTGAACAATTTGCTTATTAAATAAGTCATGTTGGAATTCACTCCATTTACCAGATTCAAAAAGATGAACCGGATGTGCAAGTTTTAATTTATTTTTTGCTGTTAATTTAGAAGTCTCGCCCTCTATATTGCAAATAAAGAACTTAGACTTATCATTATAAACATATCCAATATTATCATCGCACACCCACACTAGATTCTTAATCAAAGGACAAATAACTGGGTTTTTATAAATATTGGAGATTTCCTTAACTGTAAATACTGTTTCATTTTTCATAGCTTGCTCTAAACTTTGTTTTGCACGAGAATACTGACTTTTTAAATCTCTTTGTACTGATTTAAGTTCAAGTACATATGGATGTTTTGCAAGAGCTTTTGGTACACTTTTTAAAGTCTTATCACCTTTTTGGACTTTTATAGATGTTTTTCCTTTTTCATCAACATCTATCCAAAGTGAAGTTCCATCAATATTCTTTGGTTTAAATATATGAGCAACCTCATTTAGTTTTTCCGTTTCAAGAGCCCACATCATACGATTGATATCTTCAAAACCAGCACTTCTAGCTAAGTTTTCCATTGCTATTGCACAAGCCTTTGATTCACTTTCACGACGTTGTGCACCAAATTGTTTACTTTCTTTAGCAAACTTTTGAATAAATTCATAACGGAAAGTTGCTTCTTTAAGGTCTCCTTTTTTCATAGGAAGTAAAGAGAAACTTCTCAATTTATCTTGATTTCTATTTGTTTCAATTTCTTTCATCAGCATATCTTTATCAAGTTTTCCAAGTGTAGCATCAGCATAAAGTTGTGCACGTCTGTGAGAGTTTCCACCACTAGTTATGTATTTAGCTGATTTGTAAAGGAGATTGAATCTTTCTTCTCCAATAGTTTTATATGAATCTAAAAACCAATCCACATCAAATGCTCCATCCATGAAACTCTGTGGTGATATAGGAGAGAATAGAGCAACTTCTGATTCTTTTTGAGCAGAGAAGCCTTCATTTATATGTGCATGGAAATACCAAATTGTACTCTTTAAACCTTTCCAGTTTAAATATTTTTCAATTATATTTACCCATTGAGGAGCATACATAGCAGCTTCTATTAATCTTAATTCAGTAATATCAGTAGTTTTAAGTAATTTTTTTAATTCTTTAGAATTATCTTCTTTAGTAGGATAACAATTTTTAAGTAGAGAACTCAAAACATCTTTTTTTGAATAATTACTACCATATGAATATCCTCTTTGGAAAGTTTCTTTACCAAGAGCAACTAAGATATTTACGAAATAATTCATACCCTCAAAATGTTGTATATTATCAGCTAGATGAGAAACTTCTGTTGGCATATCACCCCTACGTGATTCGATTTCTATAATTCTATTTGTAACTGTTTTTATATTGTTTTCAAGCCATGGATGTTTTTCTAATGTATCACCACCCCATCTAGGGTTTGTCAAAATTCGTATTATATTTGTTGCATTGTATCCAGTTACAATTTCTCGATTGATTTGTTCCTCAGTCATTAATCCCAATTCATATGCACGAGCAAATATATCTATATTAGTATAAAATGGGAATTTATATTCTAAAAGTTGATAATTTGCAAATGTAGTATAGAAGAACTTAGTAAAAGAAATATCATCATAAATAAATGAATGTGCCTTTCCAAGCCAATAGTTTAAAATTGGTGCATCTAAAGCAGGGCAGTATTCATTTTGTCTATAGTAGTTTTTAGTAAACTCAACTCTTTGCTTTTTACATTGTTCAGTAGTTAATAGGTTTCTAAGTTTGTAGTATGTATCTAAACAGTATTCAAACATTTCTTTCTGGTCAAATTCATTTAGTAATACTGCAAGTATTTTTCTTGTAAGAACATCAAATTTTAATTTATCTAATTTTGTATATAATTTTTTTTGTTTTTTTTCATCAAGGACATTTGAGTATATAGATGAAAACCAACTTTTTTCTATTTCATGATAAGAGCATGAGCGTATGCTATAAAATAAAATATCAAGGATTATTTTATAATCTAAATTAAGTTTCTTACTAGTTTCTCTCCAAAGTTCAGCTAATGGATAATTATCAATAGTATCCTTATTATTTCCAGTTATATGTTTAATAGGAGTTAGATTATATGTAGAGTAACCTAAAAGTATTTTATCCATATTACCTGACCATCTCTCAACCTCATACTCATAATCTGCATTTTCAATAATAAGTTCATCAAATTTTTCATATACTTTTAATATTTTATTTATATCTACATCGAGAATCTTCTTAGCTTCTTTTTTAGTTGATATAGAAACAGAATCCTCATTAGAAGATAAGCTTAAATTGGAAATAATCTTATTAAGTTTTGATGGAGTAGAGGAATCGTATTTAAAATCAAATTGTTCAGGAATTTGAACCTTATTTTCAGGATTGTATATCCCAAATCCATTTTCTTTACAATAATCATTTTTTGCTTTACCTAATAAATTATCAATTAATATCTGAACTTGAGATGTATTCTTTTTAGACTTATCAACACTTTCCACTAATGAAATAAGTTTATTGTATAGTTCTTGTCTATCAGTATTGTCTTTTAATAAGTTTACAATTTCAAGTCCTCCAAGACATTTTTGCGAATTTGAAGATTTTATTAGAGAAGAAGCAATATTTTCTAGTTTTGAATCATCTTGTTCAAGTAAAATCTTTATTACTGTTTGTCTGATAGAGCTTGTTTTTAAAGTAAGTAAGTTGTTTATTCTGTCTAACTCTACATCTGATAAGTCAAGTTCTTTAAGTAGACTTAATACAATTTCTCTATTAGAAACACTCTTATCGCTCAAACATTCTAATAAGAAACTACGTTGTTTATCTGTTTTTGGCTCATTTATAAAATTAGCTATAAATGAAGCTCTTAAATCAGAACTCATAAGAAGATAGTTGTCCATTAGAACATCCATAAATTGAGTATTCATATCATATGCTGTTAATGTCATCATGCATCTAAGGATACTGTAAGAAGAAATTTCGACCCAAGACCATGGAAATACACTGCCAGAAAATTCCTTAGTTTTTGAATTTAAAAGTTCTAAAGTATGTTTTAGATTTTCAAATTGTTCCTTTCTAGCATCAAAGTCTTTATTAATAGGAGAATTTGATAAGTCAAAATCAACTTTTTGGTTTTGCCAATTATAGTAGTAACCAACAGAACTTTCTACATAGAAATTTCTAACTACCCATGCAAGTATCTCTAAATCGTCGCCTTTAATATTTTTAGATGCAACAGAGTGTTTAAAATATGTACTTTCTGTATTTGATAAGAAGTAAAGAGCTACAAGTTTTTTGTACTTTTCATCATATGAAAGCAATTTTTCAATAAGAGTGTATGAATCATAGATATTGTAAGTTGCAGCTGCCCATAAACTAAAATAAATTTCAAGGTTATCCTTACTGTTAATTGACTCTATACAAAACTCTTTATCAGTCAATGATTTATATGAAAGTTCTAAGCACTTACGAATTATTCCAGGTTTTTGGTCTGAAAAACCAAGCCCTGTCCATGTATCTAAAGCTCTTATAACAGAACTAAATCTTTCTAAATTGTTATCTAGGATAGTTTTTAACATATAGACAGATGCAGGAATTGTACCTTCGTCTAGGCTTTCTACAATTTGTTGTCTAAGACCTTCTTGTTGCTTAGCAGCCAAAAGAAGTTTAGAAAGCATTTCATAGCATTTTTCACTATGACTTTTCATAATACCAATTATCATTTGTCTAGTAAGTAGGGCAGTTTGATTTTCTCCAAAAATTACTTCTTCTAAAGCATTGATTACATCATCATTTCCATTATCTATTTCTAATGCGATTTTATCACTCATTATATAATCATATTGAAGAACTTTATCTGGAAGTGTAAGATAATCTAATACAGAAAAATCGTAATATATCAAACTCACATAATGTGAAATAAGCCTAATTATACTTCTAAAATAATCTTTAAGTTTATTTGAGCGATACCCTTTACGATAGTATCCTCCTGAATATGTATAATTCATTTTTCTTTTAATTAATTGACAAAGTTCTTCTACTTGCTCAGAAGTAAACATTAATTCTAAAGCATTTTTTAAAGGGCCAGAAAGTAATGTGTCTACACTTTCAATTTCATAGTAATAACAATTATAGTATTTTTTTATCATATCTAAGAATTTATTTTCATCTTTTACATCATAATAGTATGATTCGTCTTTTACACAATCCCAAAGAGCTTCAGTTAAATCGTAATATGGTTTTGAAGAAGATTTAGTAAGATTGTTTTTAAAATCTTCAATTATTTTAGGATTTTTTTCTAATCTAGTACGTTCTGACATTTATGTACCTCCAATTTATTTATTTTAAAACATCCTTCCAGCAAGTAGAGTGAGTCTTATAAAAGTGAATATATCACTATCTTTTAAATTTATAGGAGAATTGAGTTCTTCAATAACATCTTCGTTTATAAGAACTTTATAGATTCCATCTTCAAATGCTTGTAGTGCAACTTCTATAGCTTTTTCTATAGATTGTTTGTTTTCATTGTAGATAGAGCCGAATCCAACTTTTCCAATGGTAGCTTGAGACTCAATATCTTCACTAGTTAAAAAGCTTATTATTGATTTTTCTGGGGTCTTTTCATTATATTCAAGAACATTTTTAGATACAATTTCAGAGATAGCCTCTTTTAGGCAATTGATGTTGTCAGATAAATCAAAGGGGGTAAGTTCTAGCATAGGTCTACGTTTGCCAACAGCTTTAACTCTAAAATAAATTTGCATAAAATCACCTCGCAAAATATTAAGTATTAAGAAACTTAAAAAATTTATCTATTTGTTATATTATATCATTTTGTGAAATATTAGTGTGTATTATGGAATTATTTTACAAAAAATAGAAAAAAAGCTATCTTAAAGTCTAAAAAAGAGATAAAAGATAACTTTTAATTATGAAAGTATATAATAATAACTTGTAGTTATTAAAATTTAATTTAGATGTTTAGTTTTAATAACTATCTTTTTTTATTTATAAATTTTACTCCTAAGTATTTTTTGATATCTTCTTCAGGAGAAAAATCGTCAATAAGGATTTCTTTTCCAGTATCTTCAAATACTACTAGAACTTCACAGTCACCTTGTAAGAAAAATTTTCTGACAGTATCCTCTTTAACTTCTCTAACTTTTATTACATTCTTTTTTTCTTTTTCAAAGTCTTTTGTATAGTAACTTCCCATCATATTAATGATTTTTGTATATCTATTCATAAAATGCCTCCTCATGCGATTAAATTTAAAAAATATGTTATAATAATTGTTTGTATTAACTTAATAATTATAACAAGGAGTAATAATAATGACTAGTATAAAAAATAAAGATATTTTAAATTGTATAGATTATTCCACTAAAAATAAGCTCTTTAATAAATTAAATGATGTATATGAATCTTTACCAACTGGAAATTGTTCTGGTTGTGGTAATTGTTGTATGGAATCGGTAGGTATAAATTTAATTGAGTTTTTGAATATATTTTGTTATCTTGAAGATAGAGCGGATTTAAGAAGAAGATGTATAATTAAAATAGTAGACTATTATTTTGAAGAGTATTCTAAAAAAAATTCATGTCCATTCAAAGATGATAATAATAGGTGTTTAATATATGAAGTCAGACCACTAAATTGTAGATTATTTGGACATTGGAAAAAAGAGGACTATAACAAAAATCTAGATAATGTGACTAAGAAAAATAATGCTTATAAAGACTTGATGAAGAGACAACATGGATTTGAAATAAATGATGAAGTGGTAAATTATAGAATAGATTATTGTGAAAGCTTTATTCCAAGTAAAGATTATTTGAGTAAATCTGAGAGATTAAGCTTTTTTGATGAACTTATGATACTAGATTCAAAACTATATTCTAATAGCATTATAGATATAGATTTTAAGGATAGAGGCATAGTTGAATATCTTATAGAATCGCTATTTTACAGAGATTTAGCATATAATGTAAAAATAAGGATATCTAAAGAACCTAAAATAAAAAAAAGAACTATTAATAGAATAAAAAGACTTATTCTACTAGAGTCTTATATTAAATAAATAATAACTTGTAGTATAAATATTGTCAAAATGAGGTGAAGATGGTGAATCTAACAAAAGTAAAAGGAAATACTTTTTTTATAAAAGGTGGTACAAATACAGGAATATATGTGTTTGAGGATAATACAGCACTTATGATAGACCCAGGATTATGTGGTTCGAGGCCCAGAAGAGTAACCAAAGTATTAGATGAAAATAAAATACAAGTTAGATATATTATAAACACTCATGGTCATGATGACCACTATGGGGCATGTAATCAATTTAAAGAACACTATAAAGATGTGTGTGTAATGTCATCAAAATACGATAAGTTATATATAGAAAACCCAGAATTATTTTCAAAGTATATTGTTGGGGGGAAAAGCAATATATTTATGGATAGTATTTTAAAAAGTAAAATGTTAGATGATATAGAAATAGATAAAACTATAGATGCAGGTAGGCTGGAACTAAATAATGAAATGTTTGATATAATTGAATTTCAGGGACATACACCTGGAAGTATAGCTGTTTTAACTAAAGATAAGGTGATTTTTGTGGGAGACCTTTTGATAGGAGATGAAATTCTATCAAAATTCGATTTCTTATTTTTATATGATATACAAGAGCAAATGAACTCGTTAGAAAAGTTAAAAGGTATAGATTTTGAGTATTTGGTTTTGGGACATGGAAAACAAGTGATATCAAAAGAAGATGCTTATAAATTAATAGAAAAGCATTTGAATGCTTTAGAGAAATATTTATACCAAATAAGACAATTACTTGAAAAACCAAAATCTTTAGAAATTTTACTAAAAAATATTATAAATAACAATAATTTAAGCAATAATTATAAAGAGTATCATTTTTTTAAATCTTCATTGATATCTGTTATAAGTTACCTAATTGATTTAGACGAAATAGGGTATATCTTAGAAGATGGAGAATTGCTTTACTATACAAAAACAAAATAAATTATGATAAAATAAAGAAGGTCATAAAAAACAAATAAAGGGTGAGCAATATGGAATACGAAAAATGGAATGAAATACTAGCACCTTATGAACATGCAGTAGAAGAATTGAAAATAAAATTTAAAAATATAAGAAAAGAATATTTAGCAAAAGGCGAGTATTCTCCCATAGAATTTGTCACAGGAAGGACAAAAAAAATATCTTCCATAATATCTAAGTTAAAAAGGCTAAATGCGAAAGATATAGAAACTGAAATTGATGATATTGCTGGTATAAGAATAATGTGCCAGTTTGTTGAAGATATATATTATATAGTTGATTTGATAAAAGTAAGAAATGATATGACTATAATAGGAGAAAAAGATTATATTACAAACTACAAAGATAGTGGTTATAGAAGCTATCATGTTATAATAAAATATCCTATAAACTCAATTGCGGGCTCAAAAGAAATTATATGTGAAATACAAATAAGAACTCTTGCAATGAATTTCTGGGCTACAATAGAACATTCATTAAAATATAAATATGACCATTACATACCTGAGACTCTAGCAGAAAGACTTAGAAGAGCATCTGATGCTGCGTTTCTCTTAGACCAAGAAATGAGTGAAATAAGAGAGGATATAATGAAAGCTCAGGCTATGTATCAAATGAAGTCTATAGCAATTAGAGACACTCTAAATAGAATACAAGAGTTATATGACTTAGGTGATACACATAAAGCTATGCAGTATCAAAGAAAGTTGGATAGAACTGAAACAGACAAAAACATAACCGAAATTTTAGAATTAAAACAAGAAATAGATATGTTATTAGAGCAATATAAGGATAACAAGGTAGATGATAGAGTGGTTCAATAAAGCTACTTATAGAGAAAATTTACTAAATATTAATGGGGCTGCCTCTTAATGGAAAATAATTTCTAAGAAGAGACAGCCTATTTAGTTTAATCAAGGAAGGAATGATGTTATGAGTTTATATGCAATAGGTGATTTACATTTTTCAACATCAGTAAATAAACCAATGAATATCTTTGGTAGTAATTGGGATGGTCATGAAAAAAAGATTATAGATAATTGGAAAGAGGTTGTTACAGAAGAAGATGTAGTATTAGTATTAGGAGATACATCTTGGGGAATTAATTTATCAGAAGCTAAAAAAGACTTAGATATAATAAATGAACTTCCAGGTAAAAAAATACTTATAAAGGGAAATCATGACTATTGGTGGACAACAGTTACAAGTTTGAATAAGCTATATGAAAATATGCGTTTTATTCAAACAAATTTCTATGAATATAGAGAGTATGCAATTTGTGGAGGTAGAGGTTGGATATGTCCCAATGATGTTAAATTTGATGAGACTGATGAAAAAGTTTATAGAAGAGAAGAAAATAGATTAAGGCTGTCATTAGAGTCTGCCCGTAAAAAAGGTTATTCCAAAATAATAGTAATCACTCATTATCCTCCTACAAATGATAGATTAGAGGAGTCTTTATTTACAAAATTATTTGAAGAATATAATGTTGAAAAGGTGATTTATGGTCACTTGCATGGTAAAGAGTCTTTTAAAATGGGTCTAAAAGGAATTCGAAATGGAGTTGAATATATATTAGCATCTTGTGATTATACAGAATTTAATTTAATAAAAGTTCACGATTAAAAAACATAAATTGGTAAATACTATAAGATACATGATTAAAAATAAATATTTGAGGGATTTCGGTTTTGAGAAAGGAGACACGATTTATGAGGTGGATATTAGTTTTTATATTTTTATATCTTATTCCTTTGATAGTGATATTCAGAAATTACAAGAATTTTAAGAGGTCTTGTATCTACAGTAGTATTTATGTAGTATTAGCTACAACAATAATGATAAGTAACATCTATATGAGTGGACTTAATAAGATAAAAGAATCTATGTATTATCATAATTATATTTCTGATGAGACATATGATGAGAAATATGTATCAAATTTTAATGAAAAAGAAGAAGAAGATTTAAAACAAGATAAAAAAAATAGCAAAGAATCAAACAACAAAAAAGTAGATAATAAGCAAGAGAAAAATACACAAAGTACAGAAAATAATAAAGAAGAAAATCAAAAAGATGTAACAAAGAATAATGATTTAGAAAGAAATACTTCAACAAATAGTGAATCAGAAAAACAAGTAAATACTGGAGAAAACAAAGATACTTATACAAGTAAAGAAAATGATAGTGAAGATATAAAAAAAATAGACCTAGAAAGTATAGGAATTTTCAAGAAAGAAATTTATAATATAGAAAGAGTAGCTTTAGTACCAATGAGAGAATGTATACCTTATACTAAGGATATTGCAAAAAATATAACTAAATTATCTAGTATAAAAAAAGATGTTACAAATGCTAGAAATAAGTGTAAAGAAGTTATAGAAGAATATGAGAATATGCAAATCCCAGAACTTTCTAAGGATGAATATACAAAGGTATTAAGTAGTGCTAGAGATGATGTAAAAAAGGCGTATGAACTTAGACAAAAGTCCATGGATAGTGCCTTAAAATTAATAGATACTAAAAGTCCTAAATATATAGGCAAGATAACTGAGTATCTTGATTTATCAGATAAGCAGATAGAAAGTTTTAAAAATAGATTGAATGATTTAAATGAAGAAATAGATGGGTCAAATACTATTGATTAAGAGTTAAAGAGATAAGTTAAAAGGGAGATTAGTATGAATAAGCAGAGTATAGGAAAACTAAATATGTTTTTTATGGGGATTACTCAGAGAAACCTTGAAAATGAAGATTTTTTTATTGAATTAGAAGTAGTTTTTAAATCAGGAAGAAAAGAATTTAAAGGAATTGCAATAGAAGAAGAAGGTAAGTACAAATTTAATTTTAAAGGCAAGTCAGAGTTACATACATTTAGTGAATTGTTAAAAAATATATCTAAAGAAGCGGAAAATTATGATGGGCTAGTATTTAGATATATTGAAAGAGGTACTATTGTCGTAATAGAAGGAGACAATAAAAAAGTAAATGTAAAGTATCTAGATAATAAAGAAGAAGTACCGAAAATAGATGAATTTACAGCATCTCAAATAAAAAACAGAGAGTACTATGTAAAAGTAGGACAAGCAAATGCACTTTTAAAAGAAATTGGAGTACTTACAAAAGATGGTAAAATAAAAAATGATAAAATAAGAAAGTATAATCAAATAGACCACTTTGTGGAGCTTATAGACAATATTTTAAAAGAAATAAAAGACAAAGACTGTATAACAATATTAGATTGTGCTTGTGGTAAATCATATCTAAGTTTTGTACTAAATTTCTATATAAAAGAAGTATTAAAGAAAAACTGTTATTTTATAGGAATAGATTATTCAGATGTAGTTATAGAAGCGTCAAAGAAGATGGCTAAAAACTTAGGCTATAAAAATATGTCATTTATAAAAGAGGATTTAACTAATTATACACCTAATAGAGATGTTGACCTTGTAATAAGCTTACATGCTTGTGATACAGCAACAGATATGGCTATAGGATTAGGAATTAGAGCAAAATCAGAAGCTATAGTAGTAGTACCATGCTGTCATAAGGAGTTATTAGGACAGTATAAATATGAAGCTATGGAACCAATATTAAAACATGGAGTATTTAAAGCTAGATTTGCAGACTTAATAACTGATGGTTTAAGAACGTTATTGCTAGAAGGAAATGGATACGATACTTCTGTGGTAGAATACATATCCCCATTAGATACACCAAAAAATTTAATGATAAGAGCAATAAAAACTAAAACAAATAATGAAAAAGCATTAAATGAATATAGAGAACTAAAAACACAATTTGGAGTAGAACCAACTTTAGAAAAACTTATATATTAGTTGAAAATGTAAAATTTACAAAAAGCTTGCTTAAATATGCAAGCTTTTTGGTATTATATAGGTATAGTCATATATATGATTTTGATTTATAATTAAAGCTGTGCTATAATATTTGATTAATAAAATCAATAAATGTTACATGGAGGTAAAAATGAACAAATTAAATATATGTATTGATATAGATGGAACAATAACTAGCCCTTATCATTTTCTTCCATACCTAAATGATATATTCAATAAAAACATTACAGAGTCAGAGTGTATAACTCACAATTGGGAAGAATTATATGGTTCAGGAATAAGGGATGTATATGCAGAATTTAATGATAAGTATGTACATTCATATGATGAAGCAGAAATTGTAGAAGGAGCTATTGAAGTAATAGAGGAATTATCTAAGGGGCATAATTTATCTTTTGTAACAGCTAGACATGAGTGTTTAACTGATGTAACTAAAAACTGGTTAATTAGACAAGGAATTTTAGATATAGATGTTTACTTATTAGGAAGTGATTATAAAGTTGAAAAGGCAAGAGAACTGAGTTGTGATATATTTATAGAAGATAACCCTTTAAACTCAGTCCAATTGGCTGATGCAGGTGTTAAAGTAATACTTTTAGATACTAACTATAATAAAGATATTGAACATCAAAACATAATTAGAGTTAATAACTGGATAGATATTAAAAAGATTATAGAAGAAAGTAATTAAAAGACTTATAATTTGAAAGGGGGAGCATATGATAGATTTAAAACTAGAAAACAGAAAAGGAAAAATTCATGTAAAGAGTAGTGAGATAAAAGACATTTTAGAATTACGTCCAGACTTTGAATATGTACAAGATATATCAAATACTATAAATCAGGAGAATATATTGGTGTTTGATTGTCAATTGACAGGAAATTCTTTTGATATGGATGATTTAGATATAGAAGAAATATTAGAAGAATTGGGTGAGGAAATAGATGAGTCTTATTTCAATGTCTTATTTGAAGATGTAAGAGCATATTTAAAAGATGCTACTGATGAAATAGAAGCAGATTTGCAAGAAAATTACCTATTTGATAATTTGAGATGCTATTTTGATATATATAATATAAATCAAGAATTCACTGATTTTAAGTTTGTATTTTTAGTTTCTTTTAAGGATATAAAAATATCTTCATTAGCTAATCTAGCTAAGATTGTTTCCAAAAGACAACTGATAGGAGCATCTAAGTTTTATAGTTAAAATACAATTTTATGATAGCAAAAGCTAGTAGTCTTGTAAAAACATAGACTTCTAGCTTTTTTATTTGCTTATTTTTAAAGAAAACTTTAGAATAGTATTTACATTCTTAAAAAAGTATTATATATTAAACATAATGTACAGTATATTGTCTAGAATGTTTTAAAATAAGTTACTGTCTTTAGATAAAATAATTAAATATGCTTATGATTGTATAAGTATAGTCGAGGTGAATTTATGCAGAATTTAAATGAAATAATTGCTGAAAACTTAAAAAAAATAAGGAAAGAAAAACATCTTAGCTTAGATAAAATTTCTCAACTTAGTGGAGTAAGTAAGAGTATGTTGTCTCAAATTGAAAAATGTGAAGTGAATCCAACTATATCTACTATCAAGAAAATAACGAATGGATTAAAAATATCATTTACATCATTGATGGAAAGACAAGAAAGTGAGATAGAATTGGTTGATAAAAAGGATGTAGACCATTTTATTGAAGATGATGGAAAATATGTAAGTTATCCTATATTTCCATTTGATTCCAAGAGAAGATTTGAAATATTTATGATTGAGATAGAAGAGGGTGGAACGTTGGATTCAAATGCGGAACTTCCAGGAACTCAAGAGTTTATTACAGTTTTTAGTGGTGAAATAACTATTAAAATAAATGGAGAGGATTATATTGTATCTAGTGGGAATTCTATAAGATTTAAAGCTGATGTATCACATGTATATAGAAACTCAGGGAGAGGTGTAGCTAAAATAAGTATGGTAGTATATTATGTATAATAATTGAATGGAGTATATAGTAATATTTAGATGATTTTAAGTAGGAGAGTATATAATATTTAAATAATAGGAGTGTGATTTATAGATGAATAACAAAAAAGCAGTTTTCTTCTTTTGTAATAATTTAGATAAAGACCCAGTGGCTAAAAATGTAATTAACTGTTGTGAGGAAGTAATGGATTTAAAGCAGACTGATATTATTGTTGATGATAACTTTGTATTAGAATTTATAGATGAAAACAATAACTTATTCCAGTTTGTAAAAACGGAAAATGTAATAAGTCATGATTATAAATATTATCTGCCAATTTTAAATAAGTATTTCAAAGATTTTGATTTTGCAGGAGTTGTGAATTGGCATGAAGGAGAGAATGCTCCAGAAAATATTCTAACAGCTCATACTATTGGAGATGTACCAACAGGCGAGTTTGGAAATTCAAATCCAAAATATTTTAGAAACTTAATTAATGCAATTGAAGATATAAAAAATGAAAACTCCCTTGATGAATTCACTACATTAACAGAAGCAACTCACTGGTCTGGAACTACATATGGTGAAGTAGCTAAATTAATTACAGAATATTCTGTACCTATGTTAGATATTGAGATAGGAAGTAATAGTAATAGTTTTAATAATAAGACAGCAATACAAGTATTATCGAAGTCTCTAATTAGAGTATTTGATAGTGATGAGCCTATAAAAACTTTACTGTGTGTAGGAGGAGTTCACTTTGAAAATTCTTTTTCAGACATTATAAAAAATGGAGAATACAATATATCAATTGGGCATGTATTACCAAATCAATGGATTGTAAGTGGAATGTATGATAATGAAGATGGATTTGAAAAATTAGAAAAGTGTGTAGACAGTATTGATGGTGGAATTGATGGTATAGTTTTTCATGATAAATTAAAGGGGACTTATAAAGAACAATGTCGTAAGTTAGGGGAAAAGCTTAAGGTACCTGTATTTAAACATAAGATATTGAAAAACCCAAAAGATTTGCCTATATGGTAGATTTGATTTATAATAATGAGATTTAGTAAGTATATTCAGTAATTCAGATTAATTTTTAAGTGAGGTCAAAAATGATAATATCTTATTTTGCACTATTAATTAGAGTAGTGCTGTTAGCCTTTGAAAGAGTAGTTGTAAGATTATTAGGTGATGAGGAAGGCGATATTTATAAAAATATAGCTTCATCATTTTTATTTTTCTTTATAGGTGGAGTATGTTTACTACCATTTAGTATAATGAGTAAGGTTGGAGATTGGTCTTTTTTAATACCATGCTATATAAGTAGCTTAGTTTATTCGATTGGGTCAGTAGCATATGTAACATCTCTAGCAACTGGTGAAGTTTCACTTGTAACTCCAATAAACAGTTTAAACTCACTATTTCTATTGCTTTTATCAGTTGTATTTTTAGGCGAAAGTTTTAGTTTAGCAAAAGTTGCAGGAATTATAATTATGATAGGTGGAGTATTTATATTAAAAAATGTAAGTTCTTTATTAAAAAATGCATCTGCCATTCTAAATAATCTACCATGTAGATTGATGTTTTTGTACATATTTTTTCAATCAGTAGGAAGGGTATTAGATAAGGCATTTTATGTTCAAGTATCTCCTATACTATATTCAACGATACTTTACTTTTTTGTTGGATTAAATCTATTTGTCTTTTTAGCATTTAAAAAGAAACAAAGAGTAATCTATGAAATATTTAGTAATAAGAAGGGACTTTCAATTTTAAGTGGTGCTATTAATGGATATTCTTATCTAGCATTATTAATTGCTTTAAATAATTTAGAACTCAGTATAGCAGAACCATTTTCTCAAGTTTCTATGATAATAACCTTAATACTTGCTCACTTTATATTTAAAGAAAATATCAAGGAGAAAATACCAGGTTCAATTCTTATATTAATTGGTGGATGGTTGTTATTGCTTTAATTGATAAATCAGAGAGATGATGGAAGTCTATAAAGGGCTAGATAAACAAAAATGTGATGGGGTAAAACATGTTGTAGCTGGTGCAGAGAATTTGCACCAGCTCAGACTTTAGACAAACTATATATTAATATTTTCTGACTTTTCATTGTGCTTATTATTCAATGCTTCAGACTATAATTTCCATACCATCATAGGGAAAGGAAATATTATCAAGTTTTTTCTCTAATTCACTACTTTATATTTTTTCTATTTTTTATGTATTTTCTTAAAAAGTTTTCTGGCCTTGTTAGACATAGTCATATTTCTTCTGACTTACATGTGGGTTATAGCAAAGAATGATTCTGTTATCAAGAAAGGTATTAAAAGTAATAAAACATTAACTAAATAGATAATATTTTATTATGTTATTTTAAAGACCCACCTATAGTTAACTATTTTCATATGTCAACTTTGTATTAAGGTTTTAAATACTAATTTATAATTGTTAGTTTTTATGTCTAACTCTAAGTGGTATATCAAGTTCTTTTGCTAATTGTTTAGATTCTTCTATTTCCTCTGGAGATATTTCATCTACTACTGAAAAGGCAACTTCTTTTATATATTCTTTGCAATCTTTTGCAAAATCTAACATGTAGTCAAATGATTTTTCTCCAAACTTTGGTTGAGTAACTCTATTATAAGCTTCTTTATTTGGAGCATTAAGACTTATTGATACTGCATCTATCACATCTTTTAACATAATAGCAGTTTTTTTATTGTGTATTAAATCACTTAGACCATTTGTATTTATTCTTGTTTTGATATTACTTTTCCCTTTTACAAATTTAGCAACTTCTATTAATTCATTTATTCTCATTAGTGGTTCACCATATCCACAAAATACAATTTCATCATATTCATCTAAATTATATTTGTCAAAGGCTTCTTTTACTTCATTAATACTTGGTTCGTGTTCTAACCATAAGCTACCACTATTTGCTACTTCATCTTTTTCATTTCTTATGCAAAACACACAGCTACATGGACATGTATTAGTTATATTTACATAGATACTGTTTTCAATTGTATATAAGATATTCATAATTTTCCCTCCATAAATTTAAGTTTTTAGTTAAAATAACGTCTTTTAAAATCAAGTTTATCAAGTGCTATCCCTAGAAGTACAAACACAATAAAGCTTCCTATTGGCTGTAACAAACCAAGTAAACTCATTACAAAAGCACTTGTAAAGCTTCCAATAATTATTCCCTCAGCAAACATATATAAAACTAGACCTACTATGCCTGCTACAAATGAAGCAATTATATTTCGTTTATTTATTATCTTGTCACTTTTAGAAGTGAAAAATAATACGAGTATTGGCTTTATAATTATAGTTGGTATTACCCATATTGCAGCTCCTGTAGATAAATCAGCTAGACCAGCGCCTATTGCAGAGGCTGCTATAGCATAGTTTGTTGGTAAAATAGTTGCAGCTAGATAAATAAAGGCATCTCCTATATGAACATATCCATTGTTTCCACCAACTGGAATATGTAATATATAAGCTATTGTCAAACATATTATAGACGCAAATAGCGCTGAAGTGACGATACAGGTCGTCTTTTTAGAAGTAGCTTTATTCATTTTTTCCAATATAATCCCTCCTCAAAAATCCCAAACTAGTATTCTTGTAATGTTTTCTTATAAATATATTAATATTAATCATACAATTTTCATAGTTTGTTTGGTATTTTTCTGGTAAAAAGTGAATTGTACCCATTCAAAGTCTTTTGATGGAAAAGTAGATTGTAATTAGGATAATTTAATAGGATAATTAGAAAGGTTGTTGTAAATTTGATATAAAATATAACAAATAGTAGGTGTATACAAATAATATAAAATAAGAAAAATAATATAAGAGAGTCATACTCAATGTATATTGAATAGACTCTCTTATATTTGGGAAATTAAAGGCTATTTTGTTAGATAATAGCTAATTAATGAAAAAATATATTTATAAAATACTAATTTACTCTATTAGCAGCAGTTCCTGTGCTTATAACATCTACAGCACTACTTAAACTAGAATAAACTATATTTTCTATCGCTGTACTAGTGAAGAATCCAAGGTGATGAGTAAATATAACTTGCTCCATAGAAAGAAGTTTGTTGATTTCTGGGTCAGTTAATTCACCTGGGTTCATTTTTTTATTTAAGAATAATCCTTCAGTTTCAAATGTATCAAGGGCAGCAGCTCTTATTTTTCCAGCTTCTAGTGCTTCTATTAAGTCCCCTGTCTTAATTAAACCACCACGACCAGTATTTACTATGTAAGCGCCATCCTTCATTATAGCTAAAGTATCTTTATTTATCATATGTTTTGTTCCTTCAAGTAAAGGAGTATGTAATGTTATAAGGTCAGCTTCTTTAAGAAGGTCTTCTAAAGAATCTTTATAAGTTAATATATCATTTAAATCTTTATTTGGATATTGGTCAAATGCAATTACATTAGCTCCTAAGCCTTTGAATAATTTGGCAGAAGTAGCACCTATTTTTCCTGTACCTATAACACCAACTGTGATAGATCTAACTTCTGTTCCAAGAAGTTCAGCTATCCAACGATAGTCACCTTCACAGACTTTTTTCTTTACTAAAGGAGTCTTTCTTAAAAGGTTCATAGCTTGAGTAACAGCTAATTCAGCTATTGCATTAGGTGAATAAGAAGGAACATTTGTAACAATAAGTCCATTTTCATTAACTAAACCAAAATGTATCATGTCCATCCCTGCAGTTCTTGAAGCTATAACCTTAACCCCAGCATCTTTTAAAGTTTCATAAATATAAGGGTTATCTATATAGTTAGTTTGTTGTATAGATATACCATCATATCCTTTAGCTTTTACTACATTTTCTTCAGTCATGTTTTCAGGATAAATATCCACTTGAACATCCTTATGTTCTTCAGACCATTGTTTTATTACTGGTTCTTCATAATCGCGTGCTCCAAATACTAGTATTTTCATATCAATACCCTCCTGTAATTATTAAATTATATGGTAATTTTTCATTTAGAAATAATATGTAGCAATATAAGGTTATATTTTTATACAAAATTTTTAAGGTTAAAAATTTAGTTTTGAAATTGTTTTCCCTGTGTTATTTTGATATTTAGTTATTTTTTATTTAAGATAATAATTGCTCTAAACATTTATCAAAGAAATTGTTATTTTTTAGATTAAATATTATTAAAAAATTATCTAAGTTTTAAATTAGTTAACTAATCAATTGATTAATTACAATGATAGCATGTGTTTTTGAGTTTAGCAATGAAAATTTTTTTTGAAAAGTCAAGCTTTTTCATAAAAAAATATATAAAAAAAACTTTTAAAGGCATAAAAAAAATGGCAAAATGCTATGGAGAGTTGCATGATGCCACGATATGAAATTAATAATGCAATTGTATATTGTTAAAAAACATTCAAATCAAGCGATATTTTGCTTAAATATAAAGTTGGCACGATAAATGCTTAACAATATAGGTGTAAGACAATAAAAAATATAAAAAATAATCATTTATAACTTTTAATAATTTTATAAGTTATCTCAATAAGATTAGGAACTTTGACATCAAATAGTTAATATCAGAAAAAAGTACTTTATATGTGATTTAATTGAATTTTTATAATTGATACTATTAAGGAGGAAAACGTTATGCTTTTAGAAGGAGTTAAGGTAGTAGAACTTTCAAGTTTCATCGCAGCACCATGTTGTGCAAAAATGTTAGGTGACTGGGGTGCAGATGTTATTAAAGTTGAGCCTATAGAAGGTGATGGAATAAGAGTTATGGGTGGAACATTTAAATCTCCAGCATCAGATGATGAAAACCCTATGTTTGAATTAGAAAATGGAAATAAGAAGGGTGTAAGTATTAATATAAAATCAAAAGAAGGAATAGAAATATTACATAAATTAATATCAGAAGCAGACATATTTGTAACTAATGTTAGAGTTCAAGCATTAGAAAAAATGGGTATAGCTTATGACCAAATAAAAGATAAGTATCCAGGACTAATATTTGCTCAAATATTAGGATATGGTGAAAAAGGACCTTTAAAAGATAAACCAGGATTTGACTATACTGCATACTTTGCAAGAGGAGGAGTTAGCCAATCTGTAATGGAAAAAGGAACATCTCCAGCAAATACAGCAGCAGGATTTGGTGACCACTATGCAGGTTTAGCATTAGCAGCAGGAAGTTTAGCAGCATTACATAAAAAAGGAAAAACTGGTGTAGGTGAAAGAGTAACAGTAAGTCTTTTCCATACAGCTATATATGGAATGGGAACAATGATAACAACAGCACAATATGGAAATGAAATGCCTTTATCAAGAGAAAATCCAAACAGCCCATTAATGACTACATATAAATGTAAAGATGGAAGATGGATTCAATTAGCTTTAATACAATACAATAAGTGGTTAGGCAAATTCTGTAAGGTTATAAATAGAGAATATATATTAGAAGATGATAGATACAACAACATAGATTCAATGGTTAATCACATTGAAGATTTAGTTAAGATAGTTGGAGAAGCTATGTTAGAAAAAACATTAGATGAGTGGTCAGTTTTATTAGAAGAAGCAGACTTACCATTTGAAAAAATCCAAAGCTGTGAAGATTTACTAGATGATGAACAAGCTTGGGCAAATGACTTCTTATTTAAGAAGACATATGATAGTGGAAATACAGGTGTTTTAGTTAATACTCCAGTTATGTTTAGAAATGAAGGAATAAAAGATTATACACCAGCACCAAAAGTAGGGGAACATACTATAGAAGTATTAAAAACTTTAGGATATGACGAATCAAAAATAAATAACTTAAAAGAAGATAAAGTTGTAAGATACTAATTAGTATTTCTAGATTTTGGGAAAGGAGAATACTAAAGATGTATACAATGGGATTAGATATAGGTTCAACTGCATCAAAGGGAGTAATTTTAAAAGATGGAGAGGATATTGTGGCTTCAGCTACGATATCTTCTGGTACTGGGACTACTGGACCATCAAGAGTTTTGGAAAAATTATACAGTGAGTCAGGCCTTGGAAGAGAAGACATTGAAAAAATAGTAGTTACAGGATATGGGAGAATGAAATATTCTGATGCTGACAAACAGATAAGTGAGTTAAGTTGTCATGCTAGAGGAGTAAACTTCATAATTCCAGAAACAAGAACCATTATTGATATAGGTGGTCAAGATGCTAAAGTACTAAAGCTAGATAAGAATGGAAGATTACTAAACTTTCTTATGAATGACAAATGTGCTGCAGGTACAGGAAGATTTTTAGATGTAATGGCAAAAATAATAGAGGTTGATGTATCTGAACTCGGAAGTATATCTATGAATTCTCAAAATGAAGTATCAATAAGTAGTACATGCACAGTGTTTGCAGAATCTGAAGTTATATCACACTTATCAGAAAATGCAAAAATTGAAGATATAGTAGCAGGTATTCACACTTCAGTAGCAAAGAGAGTTTCTAGCCTAGCAAAAAGAATAGGAGTACAAAGAAACGTAGTAATGGTTGGTGGAGTTGCCAGAAATAGTGGAATTGTAAGAGCTATGGCAAGAGAAATCAATACAGAAATTATTGTACCTGATATACCTCAATTAACTGGTGCTTTAGGAGCAGCATTATATGCTTTTGATGAAGCAAAAGAATCACAAAAAGAAGTGAAAAATATATAAAAAGAGGGATGACAATGTCTGAAAAAAAAGAAGCTAGAGTAGTAATAAACGATTTATTAGCTGAACAATATGCAAATGCATTTAAAGCTAAAGAAGAAGGAAGACCTGTAGGTTGGTCAACATCAGTATTTCCTCAAGAGTTAGCAGAAGTATTTGACTTAAATGTATTATATCCAGAAAATCAAGCAGCTGGGGTAGCGGCTAAAAAAGGTTCTTTAGAATTATGTGAAATGGCTGAATCTAAAGGATATTCTATCGACCTATGTGCATATGCAAGAACAAACTTTGGTCTTTTAGAAAATGGTGGATGTGAAGCTTTAGATATGCCAGCTCCAGATTTCCTACTTTGCTGTAATAATATATGTAATCAAGTTATAAAATGGTATGAAAATATTTCAAGAGAATTAGATATACCTTTAATAATGATTGATACAACTTTCAATAATGAAGATGAAGTAACTCAATCTAGAATAGACTATATAAAAGCTCAATTTGAAGAGGCTATAAAACAGTTAGAAATTATATCAGGAAAGAAATTTGACCCTAAGAAATTTGAAGAAGTAATGAAAGTATCAGCTGAGAACGGAAGACTATGGAAATATTCTATGAGTTTACCAGCAGATTCTTCTCCTTCACCAATGAATGGATTTGATTTATTTACTTATATGGCTGTAATAGTTTGTGCTAGAGGTAAAAAAGAAACTACAGAAGCATTTAAATTACTTATAGAAGAGTTAGAAGATAATATGAAAACTGGAAAATCTTCTTTCAGAGGAGAAGAAAAGTATAGAATAATGATGGAAGGTATACCTTGCTGGCCATATATTGGATATAAAATGAAAACATTAGCTAAATTTGGAGTTAATATGACAGGTAGTGTTTATCCACATGCTTGGGCATTACAATATGAAGTTAATGATTTAGATGGAATGGCAGTAGCATACAGTACTATGTTTAACAATGTAAACTTAGACCGTATGACAAAATATAGAGTTGATTCTTTAGTAGAGGGTAAATGTGATGGAGCATTCTATCATATGAACAGAAGCTGTAAACTTATGAGTTTAATACAATATGAAATGCAAAGAAGAGCAGCTGAAGAAACTGGATTACCATATGCTGGATTTGATGGTGACCAAGCTGACCCTAGAGCCTTTACTAATGCTCAATTTGAAACAAGAATTCAAGGTTTAGTTGAAGTAATGGAAGAAAGAAAAAAACTTAATAGAGGTGAGATATAATGGAAGCTATTTTATCTAAAATGAAAGAAGTAGTTGAAAATCCAAATAAGGCTGTAAAAGAATATAAAAATGCAACTGGTAAAAAAGCTATAGGTTGTTTCCCAGTTTATTGCCCAGAAGAAATTATACATGCAGCTGGAATGCTTCCAGTTGGTATATGGGGAGGACAAACAGAATTAGATTTAGCTAAACAATATTTCCCTGCATTTGCATGTTCAATAATGCAATCATGTCTAGAGTATGGATTAAAAGGTGCATATGATGAATTATCTGGAGTTATCATACCAGGTATGTGTGACACATTAATTTGTTTAGGACAAAACTGGAAATCAGCAGTACCTCACATAAAATATATATCATTAGTACACCCACAAAACAGAAAACTTGAAGCTGGTGTAAAATACCTAATCAGTGAATACAAAGGTGTAAAAAGAGAACTTGAAGAAATATGTGGTTATGAAATAGAAGAAGCAAAAATTCATGAAAGTATAGAAATTTACAATGAACATAGAAAAACTATGAGAGACTTTGTTGAAGTAGCTTATAAACATTCTAATACTATAAAACCATCAATAAGAAGCTTAGTAATTAAAAGTGGATTCTTTATGAGAAAAGAAGAACACACTAAATTAGTAAAAGATTTAATAGCAAAATTAAACACAATGCCAGAAGAAGTCTGTTCTGGAAAGAAAGTTTTATTGACAGGTATATTAGCAGATTCTAAAGATATATTAGATATTTTAGAAGACAATAATATAGCAGTAGTAGCTGATGATTTAGCTCAAGAAACAAGACAATTCAGAACAGATGTGCCTGCAGGTGATGATGCATTAGAAAGATTAGCAAGACAATGGTCAAACATAGAAGGTTGTTCATTAGCTTATGACCCTAAGAAAAAACGTGGGTCACTTATAGTAGATGAAGTTAAAAAGAAAGATGTAGATGGTGTTATCTTTTGTATGATGAAATTCTGTGACCCAGAAGAATACGATTATCCTTTAGTTAAGAAAGATATAGAAGATAGTGGAATACCTACTTTATATGTTGAAATCGACCAACAAACTCAGAATAATGAACAAGCAAGAACTCGTATTCAAACATTTGCTGAGATGATGAGTTTAGCTTAAGTTCATTAAAATAAATTTACTATAAAATATGAAAATTGGAGGAAGCTATGTTATATAACAAAGAGCAAGAACTTTTAAGAAAAGCAGTAAGAGATTTTGTTAGTAAAGAATTAGATACTTTACCAGCAGAAATGGATAAAACAGGTGTAATGCCTAAGGAATTAATCAAAAAATTAGCTGAAACAAAATTTATAAGCAGTAATATCCCAGAAGAATATGGTGGTGGGGGAGCAGGATATGTTTCTTACGCTATCATAATGGAAGAAATAGCTAGAAGATGTGCTTCAACAGCTACTTTCGTTACAGCTGGTTCTTCTCTTGCTACATTACCAATACTTTACAATGGTACTGAAGAGCAAAAACAAAAATACTTAAGAGGTTTAGCAACAGGTGAGTTAATAGGAGCATTTGGTTTAACTGAGCCAGGAGCTGGTTCTGATGCTGGTGGACAACAAACTACAGCAGAATTAGTAGGAGACCACTACATATTAAATGGTAGAAAAACTTTCATAACTAATGGACCATTCTGCGATATAGCTATAGTAATAGCAGTTACAGATAGATCTAAAGGTCTTAGAGGAACATCAGCATTTATAGTAGAAAGCAAATGGGATGGTTTCTCAACAGGAGCTCATGAAGATAAGATGGGTATAAGAGGAACTGAAACTTCTGACTTAATATTTGAAAATGTTAAAGTTCCAAAAGAAAACCTTATAGGAAAAGAAGGTAATGGATTTAAAATAGCAATGGGTACTTTAGAAGTAGGTAGAATAGGTGTTGCTGCCTTAGCTCTAGGAATTGCTCAAGGTGCTTTAGATGAAGCTGTCAAATATACAAAACAAAGAGTTCAATTTGGTAAGCCTATAGCTAAATTCCAAAATACTCAATTTACTATAGCTGATATGGAAACAAAAGTTTGTGCAGCTAGAGGATTAGTTTATGATGCAGCACAAAAGAGAGATGCAGGAATGAGAGTTGCTCAAGAATCTGCAATGGCTAAATATTATGCAGCAGAAGTTGCAAATGAAGTTGCTTATAAAGCATTACAACTTCACGGTGGATATGGATTCATAAAAGATTATGAAATCGAAAGAATGTACAGAGATGCTAGAATCGTATCAATATACGAAGGAACATCAGAAGTTCAAAAAATGGTAATTTCATCAAACGTATTAAAATAATAAATAATCTAATGAAATTGGAGGTATAGACTTTGAAAATATTAGTTTGCGTAAAACAAGTTCCAGATACTAACGAAGTAAGAATAAATAAAGAAACAGGTACTCTTATAAGAGATGGAGTTCCAAGTATATTAAACCCAGATGATGCAAATGCATTAGAAGAAGCATTAAAAATTAAAGATGAGCATGATGATGTAACTATAACAGTTATAACAATGGGACCTCCTCAAGCAGATTTTATGCTAAGAGAGTGTTTAGCTATGGGGGCTGATGATGCAATATTATTAAGTGATAGAGCATTTGGAGGAGCTGATACTTGGGCTACATCAAATACTATCGCAGCAGGAATATCTAAAATAGGTGACTATGATATAATATTTGCAGGAAGACAAGCAATAGATGGAGATACTGCACAAGTTGGACCACAAATTGCAGAAAAATTAAACATTCCTCAAGTTACATATGTACAAGACTTCAAAATAGAAGGAAAAGACATAATAGTTCAAAGACAATTAGAAGATGGATATGAATTAATTAAAGTAAGTACACCTGTACTTTTAACAGCAGTAAAAGAATTAAATGCACCTAGATATATGTCTGTTGATAAAATAGTTAAAGCATATAAACATGATGTAAAAGTTTGGACAATTGATGATTTAGACGTAAATAAAGAAGAAGTTGGCTTAAAAGCATCACCAACTAAAGTATTTAGATCATTTACTCCTGAGCCAAGAGGAAAAGGAGAAATCTTAGAAGGTAAAGCTGACGAAATAGCTAACAAAATAATAATAGGTCTAAAACAAAAGCACATTATATAAGTTGGAGGAGTACAAACTATGAATGATATAAAAGATTTAAGTTCTTATAAAAACGTATGGATATTTGCAGAGCAAAGAGATGGAAAAATAACTCCAGTAGTTATCGAATTATTAGGAGAAGGAAGAAAATTAGCTAAAGAAGTAGATGCAGAACTTTGTGCAGTATTATTAGGAAAAGATGTTGATGGATTAGCTAAAGAATTAATTTCTTATGGAGCTGATAAAGTTTATGTTGCAGATGATGCTCTTTTAGAAAAATATACAACTGATGCATATACAAAAGTAATAAAAGATGCAATAGATGAAATAAAACCAGAAATAATGCTTTTTGGAGCAACTCATATAGGTAGAGACTTAGCGCCTAGAATAGCTTCAAGAGTAGGAACTGGATTAACAGCAGACTGTACTAAACTAGAAATAGACCCAGAAGATAAGAAAATAAAACAAACTCGTCCAGCATTTGGTGGAAACATAATGGCTACAATCATTTGTCCAAACCATAGACCTCAAATGTCTACAGTTAGACCTGGAGTTATGGATAAAGCTGAAAAAGACGAAACAAGAACTGGTGAAGTTATAGCATTAGATTACAAAATAACTCAAGATGATATAAGAACTACTGTTTTAGAAACAGTTAAGAGTAAAAAAGATTTAGTATCTCTTACAGATGCAAATGTTATAGTATCAGGTGGTCTAGGATTAGGTGGACCTGAAGGATTTGAAATGCTTAAACAATTAGCTGACAAATTAGGTGGAGTAGTTGGTTCTTCTCGTGCAGCTGTAGATGCTGGATGGATAGACCATTCTCACCAAGTAGGTCAAACAGGAACTACTGTTAAACCAAACCTATACATAGCTTGTGGTATATCAGGAGCAATACAACATTTAGCAGGTATGCAATCATCAGATTTCATAATTGCTATAAACAAAAACCCAGCAGCTCCAATATTAGAAATTGCTGATTATGGAGTAGTTGGTGACTTACATGAAATAGTTCCAATGCTTATAGATAAATTAGATAGCGTTGATGATTTATTAGAAGCTATAAAAGCTTAATAGGTAACAAGTACCTAAATATTACTGATGAAATAAGCCTTATTAGTTAGTAACATAAATATTATTACATAATATGGTTATTACTAAATTGTATTTGTCAGTTATTAAAAAGTCTGTTTGAATAAAATTTTATAATACAAGATATCTAGATAATCCTTATATGTATATTACTTACAAAATGTGAGTCATATTCTATAAGGATTATCTTTATTTTCAAAAATAAGCACTAATTTTAATTAAATTGTGTTAAACAGACAAATAATTACCGAATATGTGATAAAATACAATTAAAAGCAAAATGAAATTTTTAACAAACTATGACCATTAAAATTATCTGTAAGTTGTATTTTAATGAAGCAAGATATTAAAAAAAGACAAATAAGGAGTTGGTTGTATGTGCTAATAGTATTTATTGTAAGCAAACAATAAATTTTGTATGTAGTTCAATAAATTACTTAATGAAAGGTGCGAATATTGATGGATAATAATTTGATAGGGCTTATAGAACATGTAGAAAATCCAGTTATTTTATGCAAAGAGTCAGGCGAAATAATATACTGTAATCATCTAATAGATAATATTTTTAGCTTTCTCGATATAAAAAGACCTAAAAATATAAATGAATTAGATTCAAATTTTGACAAAAAAGATATACTGGTGAATAATAAAAAGAAAATAGCTTTTAGAGAATTAAGAATGACTGCACATATTTATAATATGAAAGATAATGATAATGAAAATAACATAGTTTATTTATTTGAGAAGTCTGTAATATCTGACAAAATAGTTGAGGATATAATAGAACATATAGATGAAGTTGTCGTTGTATTTAACAAAGATGGAGTAATTGAAAAGATGAATACTGTCAGTGATGAGATTTTACCTTTTAAAAGAACTGAAGTACTTGGTAGAAATATAACAGATCTTGTCAGACAGGGGTTAGTTGAAGAACCAATAATATTAAATATGCTTAAGGTAAAGAAAAAGATTTATAGAAATATTGTTTATCCTGATGGAAAGCTTATCGCTTATACAGCCGTTCCAATATGGGACTCAAAAGGAAAACTTACAGGAGGAGTACTTACAGGAAGAGATATATCAAGGGTTATTAAACTTGAATCTCAGATAAGATATAGTGATGTATCAGAAGATACAGAGTATATAAGCCAAAGTAAGACTATGGACAATATAAAAAAAGTTGTCAAAAGAGCTGCAGCATCAGATTCTTCTATATTTATAAATGGAGAATCAGGCGTAGGAAAAGAAATTATAGCTAGGACAATATATAAGTATAGTTCAAGAAGGGAAAAGCCTTTTATAGCTATAAACTGTGGGGCTATACCAAATGAATTATTAGAATCAGAGTTTTTTGGATATGAAGAAGGTTCTTTTACTGGAGCTAAGAAAAAGGGTAAAAAAGGACTTTTTGAAGAAGCAAATGGTGGAACTATATTCTTGGATGAAATAGGTGAATTGCCAATGCAAATGCAAAAAAAATTACTTAGAGTTATACAAGAAAACACAATTACTAGAATTGGTGGGAGTAAACCTATAAAGATAGATGTTAGATATATAAGTGCCACTAATATTTCTCATGAGGACCTTAGAAACAACCTTAAATTTAGACAAGATTTATACTATAGATTGAGTGTTATTCCAGTAAAGATACCACCACTTAGAGAGAGAAAAGAAGATATAGTTCCATTAGTGGACTACTTCCTAAAACTTTATAATGATAAGTACAATAGAGAAGTAGAAGTTTCACCTAAGGTTATTGAATTATTGGAAGAATACTCTTGGCCAGGAAATATAAGAGAGTTAAAAAATATTATTGAAAGATTTGTAGTATTATCAGCCAAAAACGTAATTGGAGAAGATGAATTTAATATGCTTATAAATCTGGATATGATTGATAACGAATCAAATGATTTATCACCAATAGTGGTAAATGGAATTATGAATCTGAATGATGCATATAAAATGGTAGACCAAATAATGATAAGTAAGGCTATAAATAAATATGGGTCAATAACAAAGGCAGCCGAAGTGATAGGCATATATCCTTCCACAATACATAGAAAGATAAAAAGCGGATATATTCGTGTTTAGTAGATAATTATATGCTATATTAATTAATTTTATAAAAAAATATATTTTTAAATACATAACCTATATACAACTTAAAAGAGATGGCTTAGAAATAAATTTAATTACTCTAAGTCATCTCTTTTCTTTTATAAATATTTAAAAGTTATATTAGTTTATAGAGTTAGCAGAACCTAAAACATCATCTATTTTACTTTCAACTACAGCTTGTATAGCATCTCTACCAGCGCCAATGTATTTTCTTGGGTCAAATTCTTTTGGATTTTCAGCTAAGAATTTTCTAACAGCAGCAGTCATAGCTAGTCTTAAGTCAGTATCCATGTTTATTTTACAAACAGCCATAGAAGATGCTTTTCTTAACATGTCTACAGGTACACCTTTAGCTCCAGCTATATTTCCACCAAATTCATTACATGTAGCAACAGCGTTTTGGTCAACAGCAGATGCACCATGAAGAACTATTGGGAAACCTGGTAATTTGTTTTGGATTTCTTCTAGTATATCGAATCTTAATTTAGCTTCTCCTTTGAATTTGAAAGCACCATGAGAAGTTCCTATAGCTATTGCTAATGAATCAACTCCTGTTCTTTCAACAAATTCAACTGCTTCAGCAGGTTGAGTATATTTATGAACATCAGAAGTAACATCATCTTCTGTTCCAGCTAAAACACCAAGTTCTGCTTCAACAACAACACCTTTAGAGTGTGCATATTCAACAGCTTCTTTAGTTATTTTAACATTTTCTTCAAAGTCAAAATGAGATCCATCTATCATAACTGAAGAGAAACCAGCATCAATACAAGTTTTAATAGCATCCATATTTGGACCATGATCTAAGTGAAGAGCTACATCTACACCTATTTCATCAGAAGCAGCTTTAACCATCTCAACTAAAGTATGAGGTCCAGCATATTTAACAGCTGACATAGAAGCTTGTATCATAACATAAGAATTTTTAGCTTTAGCAGCTTTTAAAACACCTTGTAATTGTTCTAAGTCACTTATGTTAAATGCACCTATAGCAAATCCACCTTCGTAAGCTTTTTTAAACATTTCTTTTGTATTAATTAATGCCATTTTAAACTCCTCCTATTAACTTTTAAAATTTACCCATCACTTATATTATAACGTTAAATCAAAAAAAGTACATAGTAAATTGTAATAACTATAAATTACAAGTATAATGTTAAATAGAAGATAATAGGATTAGGCAGAATAATAAAGAATAGCAACAATTTAGGAAGAATTAAAATAAAGAAGGGTTAAATAAAGGAGTCAATATGCCACAGATAAAGATAAGAGGAATTCATGAAAATGATATATGTAAAATAAGTGAAAAAATGATAGATGCTTTAGTTGAAGCTGTAAAATGTCCAAGAGATTACTTTGAGATAGAATGTATAAAATCAGTTGCAATAAGAGATGGTAAAATAGCAGAAGTGTATCCTTTTGTTGAGATAGCATGGTTTGATAGAGGACAAGAAGTACAAGATACAGTAGCAAGAATAATAACTGATAGTATAAGAAATAATTTAGATGTTGAAAGTATGGATTTAGCATTTACATTATTTGAAAAAGAAAAATATTATGAGAATGGAGAACATTTTTAATGGCTAAGAAGCAACGTATAGATAAAATTCTTTCAAACTTAGGTTATGGAAGTAGAAGTGAGATAAAGAAATATTGTAAGCAAGGTTCTGTAGTAGTAAATGGAAGTGAAGTTTCAAACCCAGGGACTCAAGTGGATACTGAAAACGATGAAATATTATTCAATGGAGAAGAAGTTTTCTATAGAGAATATATATATTTAATGATGAATAAACCAGATGGATATATATCAGCAACTACAGATAAATACGACCCAACAGTTTTAGATTTGATTGATGTATCATACTTAGCATTTGAGCCATTCCCTGTTGGAAGATTAGACAAAGACACAGAGGGATTGTTAGTTCTAACTAATGATGGGAAGCTTTCTCACAGAGTTTTATCGCCTAAGAAGCATGTGCCTAAGACTTATTATGCAAAAATTGATGGGATAGTGACTGAAAAAGATGTAGAAGCTTTTGCAGAAGGAGTAGTACTTGATGATGGGTACAAAACTATGGCATCTCAGTTAAAAATATTAAAGAGTGATGAGGAATCAGAGATAGAACTTACAATACATGAAGGTAAATTTCACCAAGTTAAAAGAATGTTTGAAAGCGTAGATAAAAAAGTAGTATACTTAAAAAGATTGTCTATGGGTAATTTAAAGTTGGATGAAAGTTTAGAGTTAGGCGAATATAGAGAGTTAACAGATGAAGAAGTAAAGTTGATTGAAGAAAGATAATAAAGATACTATAGTAAATTGGAGGAGAATTTGTGAAGAAAAAGGATATTATAGAATTTGAAGTAGATAAAATGGAGTTTGGAGGCACATCCTTAAGCCAAGTTGGAGATAGAGTTATCCATATGAAGGGCGGAATAAGTGGTCAAAAGGTAAAAGCTGCTGTTAAAAAAGTTAGAAGCAAAAAAGCAGAAGTTAAGATGATGGAGTTGCTTGAACATTCACCACTTGAAACTGAAATACCTTGTAAGCACTTTAGAGAGTGTGGAGGATGTACATTACTATCAGTGCCATATGAAAAGCAATTAGAAATAAAAGAAAAACAAGTTATGGATTTGTTTTTAAAGCAAGACTTATTTGGGTTTCAGTTTTTGGGAATAGAAGGAAGTCCTGAAAACAAGTACTATAGAAATAAAATGGAATATACTTTTGGAGATGAAGTAAAAAATGGACCTTTAACATTAGGACTTCATAAAAAAGGAAAGCATATAGATATACAAACTGTTGAAGAATGTATGTTAGTTGATGAAGACTTCTCAAAAGTATTAGTATCTAGTGTAGAATTTTTCAATGAAAAAAATCTTCCTTATTATAGAACAATGAATCACAAGGGATATTTAAGACATCTTGTAGTTAGAAAAGGGATTTATACTAATGAGATTATGGTTAATATAGTTACTTCTTCTCAGGAAGATTTTAATATGAATGAATTTAAGGACATGCTTTTAGAACTTAATTTAAAAGCTGAGTTGGTAGGTGTACTTCACACTATTAATGATGGTCTAGCAGATGCTGTTCAATGTGATGAGTTAAGAGTTTTATATGGAAGAGATTATATACAAGAGGAAATTTTAGGGCTTAAATTTAAGATTTCTCCATTTTCATTTTTCCAAACCAATACTAAAGGAGCAGAGGTTCTTTATAGTATTGCTAGAGATTTTATTGGAAATTACAATGATAAGGTTGTATTTGATTTATATAGTGGTACTGGGTCTATTGGACAGGTTATGGCTGGTGCAGCTAAGAAGGTGTATGGTATTGAAATAGTTGAGGAAGCTGTTGCTGCGGCTAATGAGAATGCCAAGTTAAATGGACTTACTAATTGTGAGTTTATTGCTGGAGATGTTGCTAAGGTTGTTAAAGATTTAAAGGATAAGCCTGATTTAATTATTGTTGACCCTCCTAGACCAGGGATTCATAAGGATGCTATTAGGGATATTTGTGGATTTGGTGCGGAGGAGATTGTTTATATTTCTTGTAATCCTAAGTCTTTGGTTGTTGATTTGGTTGATTTTAAGAGTTATGGTTATGAGATTAAATTGGTCAAGTGTATGGATATGTTCCCAAATACTCCACATTGCGAGACTGTAGTTAAACTTATTAGAGAATAACAGGGTTCTAGCTGTTTGAATGATGTTATAAAGGTGTATTTGCCACCGATTTGCCACCGTAATTATTTTTCGGTGGCAAATTTACTCTACAATGCTTTCAAAAATATTTACTGTTTGGTTTCTCATGTTGTTAGTTACATGTGAATATGTGTCCATAGTTGTTGATATTTTAGCATGCCCTAATCTATGCTGTATATCTTTTATATTAGCACCATTTTCTAATAACATAGTAGCATGTGTATGTCTTAAACTATGAAAATTAAAATCTATACCAAGTTCGTAATTCACGACTCTGCTCAAATATTTTAAACTGTTTGTTGTTACATGCTCACCCATTACTTCGCCACCACGCATTCCAGTATTAAATGCTATTTGTAAAGGAATGTAGAAACTAGAGCCTTGTGGGAATCTTTCTAAGATTTTATTAAAATCTTTTAAACTTATAATTTTTAAATCATTTTTTTTATTTTCTTGCATTTTAGGCATATGTACGTATTGCATAGGATTTTCTTTTATAAATTTAAATGGATATACGGCTGATTTTAGAGCTCCACTTAAAACAACATAAAAATTATTGATAGAATTTTTGCTAAGACCAAATTTTGACTTATCATTTAAAAATTTCTGCAATTTAGCAGGATTAAGATTTTTTAGTTTGTATTTTCCTAAATCCTGTTTTAAATGATTTTTTATAATTTTTCCATAGTTTTTTTGTGTACCATATTTACAATTTAATAAAACATATTCTTTGTACCAAAAATCTAAGAAGTCAGAGAAGCTCATTTCATTATCTGAAATAATTGACCTTCATTTTCAAACTCGCTTAGAGCATCTCTTAACGCTTTTTCGGCTTCTTTTTTAGTTTTGCCACCAACTCTTTCTATCTTTTTTCTTTTACCATTAATAGTCCCTAAGTCAAAGTAATAATACCATTTTTCACCACGTTTTCTTATTCCACCTTTCATAATTTTTTCTCCTCTCAAAATTAAATACTCTAACTATATTAGATCAATTAAATATATTCTAAAAAATATATATTTGAATTGTTCATTGTATTTTAACTAGCATAAATTTTTCTTATTTCTTTTCTCCATTTCTTTTTTACCATAAATATCACATAAGTAAGTAGTATATAGAGTCTATAAATCTAGCAACTAAAGAACTAGTAATAAAGATATGCCAGTCAATTTAAGCAATGAAGAACCAGTGATATTAAAAAAGGACTTAATTAAACCTAAGTCTTTTTTTTATATAAAAAATAAAGAGGCTTACATGAATGAAGAACTTTTCAACGCAGATTTAAAAAGACATGAAACAAGAATAAATAAACATGGTGAAGAAATAGACGAATTAAAGATAGCGAATATAGAATCTAAAGCAGAGTTAAAAGCATTGTGTGAGAACTTAAACTCACTTACAAGTATGTTAAAGTGGTTGATTGGGACAATGATTACAACACTTGTAGGGTTCTTTATATTTGCAATACAGAAAGGAATATCTTTAGGAGGAAAATAAATAATGAAAATATGTATTACAGTAGGACACAGTATTTTAAAAAGTGGCGCATGTACTTCTGCTGATGGAGTAGTTAACGAGTATCAATATAATAAATCTCTTGCACCAGTATTAGCAGATACATTCAGAAAAGAAGGACATAAGGTGGATGTAATAATCTGCCCCGAAAAGCAGTTTAAAACTAAAACAGAAGAAAAGTCGTATAAAATGTGGGATATGACTTACTCATAGAGTTACATCTAAATGCAAGTGATGGTCAAGGAAAAGGTTCAGAGGTGCTATATTATAGTAATAAAGGTCTAGAGTATGCAACTAGAATATGTAAGAAACTAGGCACAGTATTCAAAAATAGAGGTGCTAAATTAGACAAAGGATTATATATTTTAAATAGCTCCAAGCCTACAGCCATATTAATTGAAAGTTTCTTCTGTGACAATAAAGAGGATTATGAGAAGGCTAAGAAACTTGGGGATGAAGGAATGGCCAAATTAATTGTAGAAGGCGTATTGAATAAAACTATAAATAATGTAGAGGTGGGCAAAATGTATAAACACACAATAGTGTACAGTGGTGATGATAAGGTATCAGCAGACATCTTAGGACTATATTACAAGAGGTCAAAAGAAAGTTATTTAGTAGTAGACATAAAAGACTATAAGCCGCATCAAACACAAAATTTGCATGTAATTGGTGGAGTAACTTGCAATAAGATGAAAGAAATGAGTAAGACCACAGGAGAAAAGTTTACTCAGATATATGACAATGATGTGTGGTCTACAATGGATAAGGCTAGAGAGTTTGTAAAAGAAATATTGTAAGTTTTAAATATTTATTTAAACATGTGTGAGGATAAAAAGAATGTATATCAAAGTTCTTTTTATCTGCTTTTATTATAAATGTATTTATTAAAATTATAAGAATATGTTTTTGGCTATTTATACGCTTTTAATGACCAGTTATGCAAAAAAATATTTAATATTTATAATATTTTGTATATTGTTGAAGGTAAATCTATATAAATAAATTTACATAGATTTATTTTTAAAAATAAAATTAAGAGGTGATTTTATGAATTTAGATTTTCATTATTATGGGACATATCTTGCAGCCAAGATAACAGGTTATGATGATAATGAGTCAAATACAATCGCTTATGCTGCACAATATGTAGATGAATCGAGTAAAAGTATGATTCTTGATGATGTAAACTTTACATTTCCTACAATACAGACTAATTCAGAATTTGAAAAATATTATGCAGATTTTACTTCATGGGGTTATAAATGGAATATTGACAGTTTGAATTAAATAAAGATAGTGTGGATACCATTTCATTTTTTACCTGGGAATTTAAATGAACAATACAACTATAATGGTGTTAAGGAAAGCAAAGGTCTTACAACAAACTGGAAGTTTAAAGATGGAGATGAACAGAAATTTAGATTGATGTGTTTGCTAAATAGTGAAACTGTGTCAGCTATTATAAATGACCTAATCTATTTTCATAATACTGAAGAATATAAGTTACAATTTATTGGTATGAGAATGCATGTACTTGCTGATACATGGGCACATATGTATTTTATTGGTAAGCCAGAATGGTATATTAATGATGTTAAAGAATTTATTGCTGAAGAGAGCAAACACATAGAAGAAACTAAATGGACTAAAGCAGAAGAGTATCGTAATAATGGTTGGCATTCTATTAATTTCACAGGAACTCCTGATGTTGGTGGATATGAAGGAATTGCATATCTTGGGCATGGAAGAATGGGTCATATACCAGATTATGGATATCTTAATTACAGATATATTCCAAATTGGAGTTGTACTGATGATAAAGTGAAGATACAAAAAAATAATCAAGATAATTTCTTTAAAGCATTTTGTCAAATGGTATATGCACTAAAGTGTATTAAGAATGGTACTGATTTTAGTCTAAATCAATATGAGAGTTTAACAGAAAATCAGAAAACAGAAGTTACAAAAGTAATAATAACTAGAAAAGATGACCAGTCAGATGCATGGGAAAAAGCAATAAAAGCTTTAGGATATAGTTCTTTAGATAAATTTGATAAGAATAAATGGAAAAATGAATTTATAAAATCTTCTAATAAAGAAAAGACAGATTATTATTATTTTAATTTGGTTGCAAAAAAACATGTAGACTATGTAATTGACTTTCTAGAGGAAAAAGAAGTACCGTTAGAAGAAATGTGTAGTAAATATTGTGAATTTAAAACTTTTGATGATACCCAATTTGCTAAAAATAAAAATAGAGTAACAAAAATTATACTTAGAGGAGCTTATATAGCTGATTCTATACAATTTGTATATGATGGAAAATATAAGACGCCAGTACACGGAGAAGCATTAGGAGGAAATGAAACATCTATGGTTTTAGATGCTGATGACTATATAATTAAGATAAGTGGTTCAGTAGGATTATATGAAGGTGGAGAACCGTATCCTAATTCACCAACTAGAACAATCGGAAAAATAACTTTTTTAACCAAAAAAGGAAAAACGATAACAGCAGGGTGTGAAACTATGTTTAAATCATATGGGACTTTTACTCTAGAACCACTTGCAGGTAAACAAATTTTTGCGCTTCAAGGTTCATATTTAATACGTAAATTAGAATCAGAAACTAACAAGCGATATTTAGATTGTTTGGGAATTGCAAGTACAAAATAACTACAGATTAATTAACTGTTGTTATTTTATACTTAAGAAAATAACATAATATTTTACATTTATAATGAGAGTGTTTCCTATATGAGGGTAAATATAAAAATATTACATATATTAGAGTTCTTGTAAGTAATTCATCAAATAAAAAATATAAATATTTTTGTTGTTTTTTTATATAAATAGCATCTATTTGTCCACTTATGCCTTTTCAATGACTAGTTATACAAAAGTATTGAAAATTATGAATATTAATATTATTATGAATATAAGTCGAATATACATATTAGGAGGTTTTTTATGAATACTTTGTGTGGTGGATGGTCAGATTTTAAAGTAGTAGAAAAAGAAAATTTAGAAATATTTAACGAGGCTATAGGAATGTTAAAAGGTGTTGATTATGAACCGCTTATTGTTTCTACTCAAATTGTAGCTGGGATGAATTATAGCTTTATTTGTAATGCTACTTTAGTTACCAAAAATCCAAGAAGTTTTTTAGCAGAGATTGTTGTTTTTAAACCTCTATCTTGCGAAGAAAACAATAAAGCAATAATTACTCATATTAATGAGATACATAATTATACACATACACACAGATAATAAAAAATATTAATCTAGTGAGGAGTCACAAAATGAGACTAAATATAACTCAACAAAATACTATAGAGGTTGAAAATAGTAAAAAAGAAGATGTATATTTTGTAATAGTTGGCGAGGTTTTTTTTGAACGCCATGGTAATACATTCAATAATATCACAAACAACAATGTAGATAATTATGAAGTTGAAGTGTTGCCAACTGATAATATTAATTTAGAACTTAAAATAACATCCTCAAGAAATACAAATCGTGTTTATGTAATTGTTGAGGACAAGCAATACAATCATGGTGCAGTATTTTTAAATCCGACATTAAAAGAGGAAGATAAATAGATTAAATTAAAGTAACTGTGTCTGTAAAATGTAAATTTTATTAATACAGTTACTTTTATGTGATATAATAAAAAAAATAGAAGTGTACTACCAATACACTTCTATAGCTGCAATTAAGCACTCTCATGTTGGGGAGTGCTTTTTTCATTTCTCCAAATAACCTTGTTTTTTTCATCAATAATTATCTTATATATACTAGCAATAAAAAAAGACCCTAAAAGAGTCTTTCCCGAAAAATCTATATATTATAATATAGTTATATTTTCTGCTTGAGGACCTCTAGCACCTTTAACTATATCAAAGCTTACTTGTTGACCTTCTTCTAATGATTTAAATCCTGAAGTTTGTATAGCTGAGAAATGAGCAAATACATCATCTCCACCTTCTATTGATATAAAACCAAATCCTTTTTCATTATTAAACCATTTCACTATTCCATTATTCATTAAAAATACTCCTATTAACCTATATCAAGATATACTTGATTTAATTGTGTATTAACACAAATACTATTGTATCATAGATTAATAGAAATGTCTACTTAATTATATTTTTTAGTTAACATTTTTGGTTATTCTTAATATTAAAAATATATTTGAGCGTTTTATATTGGTATATATTAATAGAAATGTAGATAAAACTAAAAAGGGTTCTCTAGAAAACAAAATCTATTTAATTATACTTACTTACCAATACCATCACTTGATGTAAGCAATTTTCTACTACATTTTCTCCATACTCTAATATAAAATCATCTAACTGTGTATCTATAAAATCACAATAATCATATGAACTACCAATATATGCAGTCAACATGTGTGTACATCTATCCATTTTATCTCTAAACATATATTATTATCCCCCTAAAAAACTTTCATAAAAACAAAAAGAACAATATCTTTTTGGCAACTGGCTGACATAACTTATAAGATATTTTACAAGTCTTAGCCCCTATAGCTTTGCGTCACTAAATTTCTCTAGTTTTGCCTATTTAGTTTTATTCTACAATTTAATAATACAATGTAATTAGTTATTATTCAACATATGTGTTTGAAAATTGAATAAGTTTATAAATATGAATAGTATTTTTTATATATAAAAACAAACTAAAATAGTAGAATATATGTAAAATTTTACCTGTAGTTTTTGTATTAAAAAGCTTCTATTATTAGTTTAAGTTAGACTGAACGAGGGAGCGACATTAAGATGGAAGAAGAAATGTTAATAGAAAAATTATTAAGAGCCGAACTAATAGTAATGGAGTATTTATGGAAAAAAGATTCTGAAATGTCTAAAAAAGAAATTGTAAAAGATATAAAACAGATGTATGTATGGCATAAAAGTACAATAAAAACACTACTAAAAAGATTGGTTGACAAAGGTTATTTGGTTAGAGATATTATAAAGTTTCAATCTCATTATAAAATAATAATAGATAACAAAGAATATTACGCTTTTAAGAAAAAAGTACTAAAATCTAGTAAAAGTAGAAAAATAATGCGTTCACTTACTACTACACATAAAACCGTAAGTAAAGAAAAGTTAGATTCACTAGAAGAGTATTATAAAAACTTAAAAGAATAATATGGTAAATTTTGGATGAGAGTATTTGGATAAATTCTCTTGTTTTGAAAACTTTATTGAGATAGAATTTATTTATACATAAGTTGGTAATGGAGGGGTATATAATATGAAAATTAGTAAATTACCAGAAGCAGAGTTAAAAGTTATGAGATATATTTGGGAATCAGATAGAATATTAACATCAAGAGAAATTGTTGAAGCTATGGAAGAAAAATATAAATGGAAAGATACTACTACATTTACAGTATTAAAAAGATTACAAAGAAGAGTTTAGAAACTTAAAAGATGAGGAATAAAAAATGGTGGCAAATTATGTTTTGCCACCATTTTGCCACCGTTTCAAAATAACTTGTTTTTTATTAAAAAGTTTAATATAGTATTATACAGTGCAGTAGTTTCAATTACTGTAAAAATAAGATAGGTTAGATAGTTTCAAGAAATATGCAATAGTTTTAACGTTTCAAGAAACTCTATATTGCGAGACTGCAGTATTGATACAACGAGTTGATATGTAGAAATTCTATGTTTTAGGCAATTTTGCAAGTATATCGTCTTCACAGGTGATGCTGATAAAATCAGAAATAAGGTCATTAAAAACTATATCAATGTTTCTGTGGTGTTGATATAGAGTGTGAGGATACAACGAAATAAAGATGGAGAATCAAAGGAGTACTGTGAAAATGGTACTCCTTTTCTCGGAGGATTTCAGAGCGCAGGGTACAAAAACTTTGTAAAGAAAATGAATACCAAGTATTATACATTTTAGTCGTATCTGGTGGATATAAAAAGAAGCAGAAAAACCGAAAGATAATCGTAAAAAGTTGTAGAGTTAGGAAATTCTTAATAATTTCTTATGCAGGAAATCATAAATAGTAAAGATTCTTTTGATACAATAATAAAATATCTTGTATATGCGCGAAAGGAGGAAAACAGTTATGAATGATAAAATTCTTGTAGTAGATGATGAACATGATATAGCGGACTTAATAGAGGTCTATCTGCAAAATGAAAACTATATCGTATTTAAGTATTATTCAGCTAAGGAAGCTCTTGCTTGTATAGAAAATACAGAGCTTGACCTTGCTATTTTGGATATTATGATGCCTGATGTAAATGGATTTGATATTTGTCGAAAAATACGTGAGAAGTACAATTTTCCAGTTATTATGCTAACTGCAAAAGATGAGGAAACTGACAAAATCACAGGATTAACTTTAGGAGCTGACGATTATGTCACAAAACCTTTTCGTCCCCTTGAATTAATTGCTAGAGTAAAGGCACAGCTGCGTAGATATAAAAAATACAATCCTATACAAGAAGAATCTGATACAAGTTCTGTTTTATGTTATTTAGGTTTAGAAATTAATACTAAGACATATGATTGTCTAATTGACGGAAATCCTATTTCACTTACACCAACGGAGTATTCCATACTTTGTATTTTGCTACAGAACAAGGGAACTGTTGTTAGTTCAGAGGAATTATTTTATAAAATATGGCAAGATGAGTATTATAGCAAAAGTAACAATACAATCACTGTTCATATACGACATTTGCGTGAAAAAATGGGTGATACTATTGAAAAACCTAAATATATCAAAACTATATGGGGAGTCGGTTATAAAATTTAACTACAACTCACTATGAGGAGAGGAAAAATTACGCTATGAATAAAAAAAAGAAACATTTAAAAATAATTAGTTGTGTATTATTCATACTTTATTTAATTTTATTAGTATGGATTATATTGTTTAAACTACAATTCAGAATAAGCGATATAGGTTACACAAGGAGTATCAACTTGATTCCATTTCATTACTCTACTTCTGTTGGAGAACAGTTTCATTTTGAGGAAGTGAGAGATAATATTTTAATTTTTATTCCTTTCGGAGTTTTACTTTCCATGTTGTCATCAAGAATGAAACTACAAAATAAAGTTCTTATTATTTTTGGAAGCAGTTTTATCCTTGAAATGATTCAGTATATTCTTGCTATCGGAAGTACAGATATTACAGACTTAATCACCAATATGTTTGGTGGAATAATTGGTATTGGTCTATATGCATTACTGCTGAAAATACTAAAAGATAAGCAAAAAACAGATATAGTAATTTCAACTCTAGCTGGAATCTTTGCAGTTCTTTTTTTAGCACTGATGACAGTTCTTCTGTTATCCAATTAATAAATGTATAGATATGGAGGTGATAGCAATGACAAATATTGGTACAGAAAAGAAATTACGTATGAAACTATTTATAAGCTTAATTATATATACCTTAGCTGGGTATATTTTGGTAATATTATTCGATTATGGATTCAGTAGATTTTCAAACACATTTTTTCCGTGGCTACATCTTAGAATTGACTTAATTTATTTTCTATATTTGATTATAGGTTTTTTCTGTATTTTTTATCATTACTGGAAAAAACCATGGGGATATTTGCAGGAAGTCATGAATGCCACTAAAGTAATATATCAACTAAATGACAGCACCATTGAATTATCTGAACCACTCAAAGATATGGAAAAGCAGATGAACCAAATAAAAATGGCTGTTCTACTTAGCCAGCAAGCTGTAAAAGAAGCTGAAAACAAAAAGAATGAATTAGTCATGTATTTAGCTCATGATATTCGCACACCTCTTACCTCTGTAATAGGTTATTTAAGTCTGCTGGATGAAGCACCTGACATGCCTATAGAACAGAAAGCAAAATATGTTGGAATTGCTTTGAAGAAGTCTATGCGTCTGGAAAAGCTTATTGATGAATTTTTTGAAATCACAAGGTACAATACACAGCAAATTCAACTAACAAAAACAAATGTAGATTTATACTATATGCTTGTGCAACTCATTGATGAGTTTTATCCTGTATTATCTGCTAAAGGAAATTCTGTTATACTCAACGCAAATGAGAATTTGATGGTTTATGCTGATTCTGAGAAACTAGCTAGAGTGTTTAACAACATGCTCAAAAATGCTGTTGCATACAGTTATCCTAATACAGAAATTCTTATTTACGTTCAAAAGGAACAGGATAAGATTAAAATTAAATTTGAAAACCAAGGACATACTATTCCACCAGAACAATTATCTACAATTTTTGAAAAATTTAACCGTTTAGATGATGCTCGTAAATCGGACAGTGGTGGTGCAGGTCTTGGGCTTTCTATTGCCAATGAAATTATTCTTTTACATGGTGGAGAAATTTTGGCTCAAAGTGAAAATGATAGGATTATTTTTATTGTATTACTTCCAATTCAATCTTAGGAAAACATTAATTAGATATTAGGATTTTCTTAGGAATTTATCCTGTTAATATTAAAGTTTAAAACATCCTTGTTTAGTAAAATAAAACTGAACAAGGACGTTTGTCTTTGTATTACAAAAAAGGAAAAAAGACATGGAATTAACAATTACAAATCTTAAAAAAAATTTTAAGAATAAAACCGCAGTTGATGATGTTTGTTTAAATCTTACACCTGGTGTGTGGGGGCTTCTTGGAGCTAATGGTGCTGGTAAGACTACGCTTATGAAAATGATTGCGAATATTCTAAAACCAACTAGTGGAAAAATTGTTTTTGATGGTAAGGATATTCATTCAATGGGAGAAGAATACAGAAATCTATTCGGTTTCTTGCCACAGGATTTTGGTTTCTTTCAAGATTTTACAGTAAAGGACTATTTGGAGTATGTGTCTGCATTAAAGGACGTTCCTGCTAGAGAAACAAGAAAAAAGATTGACAGTCTGCTGCATACACTTACCTTGACTGATGTCAAAAATAAAAAAATTATCAAGTTATCTGGTGGAATGAAACGTCGAGTGGGAATTGCACAAGCAATGTTAAATGACCCGAAACTTCTAATAATGGATGAACCAACAGCTGGACTTGACCCTGGAGAGCGAGTTCGTTTCCGAAACTTTATTTCAGAGTTCTCTCATGACAGGATTGTCCTTATTTCAACTCATATCGTATCTGATATTGAGTATATTGCTACTCAAAATGCCATTATGAAATCAGGAAGAATTCTTGATGTAGGGACAACAGATGAATTGGTCAAACAAGTTACAGGTAAAGTTTGGAATTGTATCATACCTGCTGAAAAGATGCCTATGTATGAAATGCAGCTTCGTATTATTAATCAACGTAGTGAAGGTAATAATCAGGTATCAGTTCGTTATTTGGCAGATGAAGCCAAAACAAGTGACTCAATAATGGCTTCGCCCCGTTTGGAGGACTTATATTTATGGTTATTTCCGCAAGAGGAAATAAGTGAGGAGGGAAAGTAAATGATTCGTATTTATCGTCTTGAAATAAAACGTGTGTTGAAATCACGTCGTTCTATCATTTTATTACTTATTTCACTATTCATGTCTGTTGTGATGGCTTGGCTTCCGGTATTGTATGAGGACATCAATCAATATGATAAAAACGGCAACAAGGTAGCAGAATTAAATGGTCTGGAAGCAATTGCCTATAAAAAATCACTTCGCTCTGAAAATAATGGAGAAGTTACTATGGAAAAACTCAAAGAAGCTTTGAATATCTATCAAAGTGTAGTTTTGCCATATGGAGAAGACAGCCTTAGTAGTGGTGAATTCCCTACAGATATTTATATAAAAAAGGTATTTCCCATTCAATCTCTATTGGCAAGACTGCCAGAAGCCTATTCTAATCCAAAGACTGGTCAGGGAATAAGCTTAATGGATATTTCTCCTAATAAATTAGATGGTTTTTATGAGCAGACTACGCAACATCTTAAAGATATCATGCAGATGGAGCAAAAGAAATATCCAACCGCACAGAAACATGCGATACAAAAATATGTAGAAGTAAATACGCCTTTTCAGCTTTATACTGGATATTCAAGAGATGCATTTGATTATATTATTCTATTTATTTTTCTCCTAGTCATTCTTTGTACAGCGGCTGTGACCCCTACGTTTTCTAATGAATACCAAACGGGTTCAGATAGTATTTTGCGCTGTACAAAACATGGACATTCTCGATTGGCAATTGCAAAGATTATGGCTGCACTTACTATTTTTACTGTAGCATTTGTCATATGTATTTCAATTCATTTGACAATTTCAAATCTAGCATTTGGAACTGAGTGTATGAAAACATCTATGCAGATGCTATTTTCAGTTATCAGTCTGCCTGCACTTAATTTAGGGCAGCTTCAGATTACTTTGGCAATAGGAGGGCTTATTTCACTGCTGGCAACTGTCAGTTTCACACTGTTTTTATCAGCTAAATGCAAGGATTCACTCTCTGTTATCCTAATTGCTATTGTAACATGTTTACTTCCAATATTTACGTATTCGGCTGGAGCCAATTGGCTTACTTTTATCTTACCATCAGCAGGAATAGGTATGCAAAATAGTTTACTGTACCAATTGACTAGCTTTAATTATCTGCATATTGGACAGGCAAGCATCTGGTCACCCTATGTCATAATAGTGGCATCAATAATTGAAATTCCTGTATTTCTTCTTCTTGCTATACGGGCTTATAACAAACATCAGGTTATATAAATCAACATTCTGTGAACAACTGTTTAGTAGTTAAAAACCTTTGTTTAGGAATAGAAATGTTTCATCTTAAATATAGGTGTTAGTAAAATGGTGGCTCTGAAATAAAATCAAAGTAGCCATTTTCTAATGTGTATTTAAAACATATTATCAATGATACAAAAATTAATCGAAAATGAATAGTTCCTCAATTGGTACATCTACTATTCTTGATATATCTATTGCTGATTTTAGATATGTATTAATTATTTTAATATAAATATTAATTATTTTAATGTATATATTGACTTTATTAATTTTTTGATTTATATTATAAACATTAGATAGAAAGAAGGTGATGTGATGTATCAAGTTATCAGCCGCTGTCCTGTCTGCGGAAGAAAACTTAAAGTTGTCAAGCTACAATGTGAAAACTGTGATACAGTGATTGAAAATGATTTCTGCCTCAGTGCATTTGACTATCTATCTGCAGATGATTTATTCTTTGCAGAAACATTTTTAAAATGTCGTGGTAATATAAAAGAAGTGGAAAAAGAACTAAAGATTTCTTATCCAACTGTTCGTTCTAGGTTAGATGATATTATCCAAAAACTAGACGGAAAATCTAATGTGACATCTTCTTCTGATTCACATAAAAAGGAGATTTTAGATGCACTGGAAAAAGGAGAAATCACTCCAGCAGAGGCATTAGAACAAATAAAAGAAAATAAATGAAGCTCTATCTCTATTTCTGACAGTAGTCAGGAGTAGTGACCAAAATATGAGGCTATTTCTGTTGGAATGGATACAGAAGAGCAGAAATGAGGAAAATAATATGGATGAAAAAATGAGGATTTTAACAATGGTAGAGGAGGGAAAGCTTTCTGCCAAAGAGGCAATTGACTTGATTGATGCATTAGATAAAACTACATCTCAAGAGGAGTATACGAATTATTCAGAAGACTTTGATAGTCAAGCTTTTACTAAACAAAGCAGTACTTCATATGAAAATAAGATGTTGAAGATTATTGTGGACACTCCAGATGGTGATAAAGTAAATGTGCAACTTCCTGTAAAGATTATACGTCAAGTGTTGAAAATGACAGGTAAGTTGCCAATTAAGAGTGAAGATTTGCAAGGTATAGACCTAGATGCTCTTACTACCTCTATTCTTGAATGTCTGGATAATGAAACACTTGGCAATATCATAGAGGTTGACTCTGCTGATGGCACTACAGTTAAAGTTTTTATAAAATAAATACTAGGAGAATAGGTTTATGCGCATTATTGTCCGCTCAAAAGAAACAAATTTGTGGCTACCCATACCATTGTTTCTAGCAAATACTGCAGTTCTTTTGTTGCCAGAATCGGTTATTGAAGAGATTAAAAAATCACTTCCAGAGCCATATCAGGAAGTCATTACCAAAAAATTTCTACAGGAACTCGTTCGAGAATGTCAGTCTGTTCTTAAGCAGTACAAGGGACTTGAGATTGTTCATGTGGAAACTCAGGATGGCACTTTTGTATCCATTCGCTTATAAAGTAGTGTTTATTTTGTATATTACTATTATTTAGAGAACTTACATTTACTGAGAACACTTATATTTATTGACTTAAAAATGACGAAAACATGTCCGTTTTTTACAATATTTTTTTCTAGTACTAATGTTATAATCTATTTACTAATGTTGATGGAGGTAACTTATGAAATATGCAGGTTGTTTATTTGCAGTAAAAGATATTCAAATTGCTCGTAAATTCTATGAAGAATTATTTGATTTAAAAGTTATTGTTGACTATGGAAAAAACATTGTATTTGAGAGTGGATTGTCATTGCAACAAGATTTTGATTGGTTGACAGGAATCTCGAAAGAAGATATGAAAGACAAAGAGAATAATTGTGAAATATTCTTTGAAGCAGAGTCTTTTGAAGAGTTTATATCAAAACTAAATAAAAGAAGTGATGTTACTTTACTTCGTGATGTGGAAGAAGCACCATGGGGGCAAAAGGTAGTTCGAATTTATGACTTGGATAATCATTTAATTGAAATAGGTGAATCTATGAAATCAGTAATTAATAGATTCCAAGAACAAGGTATGAATCTTACAGAAGTGGCGACGAGAATGGATATAACTATTGATGATGTTAATCAAATTTTACAAGGCTAAATTATGGCTGATTAAGTAAATCTCAATATCAAACTAAGTAATTCTAAATATCAAAATATAAAACAGTAAATTCTCATGATTTGCTGTTTTTTATATGCATAATTAAAAAAATGATATGATAATCATTAAAAATACCTAAACTAGGAAAAAAGAAGGCTACCAAATAATGCTTTATAATTGTTTATATTACAGTCAATTTTATTTTTAAGTAACGATTATATACAATCTAATATTAATTATAATACTTAATAAAATAATCTATGAATAGTAAAACAGAGCTTATTTGGACACTATATTTAGTAGTATATTAAAATAAGCTCTTTATAGTACATATTATAAATATTTAGTTCTCATAAGTCTGAACTATTAGACCTATAATTCTCACGAGTTTAACTATAAGACCTACAAATAGAAGTTTAATCACGCTGAAATAACTGAATAACTCCCTCTAAATGGTTATACATTGATGTATAACCCAAATTAGCATCTTTACTATCAAAAGCCATCATTATCTCATTGTGATGACTAATCATATCTTGTAGTGAATTTCTATATTTAAAGCCAAAGTGTTGATTAGAAGACACAGTTTTAGGTATTAATTCATAATACTTTATAAAAATTGGATTATGAGAAGCTAAAATTATTTCTTTGTGAAATTGCAGGTCAGCGTCATAACATTCTTCTATTAAGCCTTGTGAAACTTTGTCTAGTTCTTCTACAGATTTCAAGTAAGCATATCTTATTCTCTGAAGTTCTTCAGAAGTAGCATTTAAAATGGCTAACTTAGTAGCTTCACTTTCTATAAGTTGTCTTGCTCTTAAAGATTCAACGTAAAATTCTTGTATATTATGATTTTTATAAACTTCATTATCAGAAAAAAGGTCAACTTTTTTAAATCCTTCAACTATGGGGCTTGAATAGGGAATAGACCTAAGTATTCCTTCTTTACAAAGTTTGTCTATAGCATTCCTTACAGGAATTCTACTTATATTAAATAGTTCAGCAATCTTTCTTTCACTTGGCAATTTACTATTAATTTTAAAATTTCCATTTAGAATATTTACTTTAATATAATCAATAATTTGTTCAGTGGCACTTAAATTTGTCATAAAAACTCCTAAACATATAATTTTTTATGAGTGTATTATATCACAATTAAGAGGTAAATTTAATTTTTTATAGTATGTATAAGATAATATGGAAGCAATTATAGCAATAAAAGCTAAAGTAAAATAACCATATTGTATTGAAATATAATCTGATATTTTACCCACTAGCATTGGAAATATAGACATTCCTATAGCATAAACTGCTTGAAAAAATCCCATTGCAGTAGATTTTTGATATTTTGGTATATTTTTCATAGACTCACTAGTAAGGTAAGAAAGAAGTATACCTGTAGATATTCCTGGTAACGATTGTAGCATAAATATTATATTAATACTTTTTACTGTTGGAACTAGAAAGCAATAAACTGAAATCAAAAAAAACACTGAGGGAATCCAAAATTTTGGTCCATGCTTTGTACAAAATTTAGTAGAAGCAAATCCAGAAGATACAACAGCACATACCATGTAAAATATAGAAGATAAGCCTATAATGGTAGAGCTAGAGCCTAGTTCTTTAAGAATTTGAGTAGTAAATGACATTGTTGTAGACATTTGGATTCCTTGTTGAATCAATGCCATAAAAGAAAAAAATACAAGTCTTTTGTCTTTGCATATAGATAAATAATTTTTAAATGGGATTTTTTCGGTTATTTTTCCTGAGTGATGATTTTTTACATTTAAGGCTAGAAGTGTACCAATGATTGAAGATATTACACTCATAATACACAAATTTACCATTCCTAATTTTTCATAAAATAAGGTACTCATGACAAATCCAATTAACATTCCTAGGTTGTTTACCAAAATTATTGTACTTGTAGCTTTTTGTTGATGTTCTATGGAAAAAAAATCAGTGTAGTGAACCATGTAAGAAATCCAAGTTGATGATGCTATTCCAGATAAGATATTAGCTATAAGAAATCCTTCTCCTCCAGGAGAAATAACTCTTATAAGAGATGCCAAACCAGCAAATAAAATTCCACATAGTATAAATATTTTATGTTTGTTTATAGAATCTGCAAAAACCCCAATAGGAAGTCTTAGTAAGCATTGTGAGATTCCATATGAGCCTATTATTATACCAATCATGTTTGTAGATACGTGACATATACTTAAATATGGATTTTGAAAAGGTATGTATACGTATTGTGAAAACCAGAAAAATACAACAATAGAGAGTAAAAGTAATTTTTGATTAAATATTTTTTTCATATTATCCTCCAAATGGTATGTTTATAATGGAAATAATATACCATTTTGTTTAGTAAATCAAGTATTTTAAAATTTTAAAAATAAATTTCGATATAACAATAAGAATTATTTGTTGAAAAATTATATTTTATAGTTGAATTAAGAAAACGCTTATGTTACTATAAAGTTAACAAATTTGAATATTACAGTAGACGTGTTACTGGTGATGCAGGCAAGATCGAATCAATTTTTATAGGTTACCTATATAGTACTATGGGTATAATCTATTTATTTGGTTCGATTTTTTTGTTTAATTGGCCATAAAAACAAAAAGCCTATAATTAAAGATGGAGGATTTATATATGGATTATAAAAAAGTAGCTCAAGAAATTCTACAAAATGTAGGTGGAAAAGAGAATATAAATGAAGTTACTCACTGTATGACGAGACTTAGATTCAAAGTTAAAATTACCTCTAAGGTTAATAAGGATAAGTTAGCCAGAACTGAAGGAGTAATAACTGTTGTAGAGAGTATGGGTCAGATACAAGTTGTAATTGGTAATAAAGTAAAAAAAGTGTATGATGAGATTGTAAAAATGGTACCTCAATCAAGTGAAATAGATAATAAAAATGGAAATGAAGAAAAACAAGGTATCATGAACTCTATATTATCTGCTGTAGCTGGAATATTTACACCTACAATACCTGCTATAGCAGGGGTTGGTATGATTAAAGGTATTTTATCAGTTCTTGCTATGTACTATATGAATAAAAATGGAGTAGATATAAAAGAGACTCAAAGTTATATTATTCTAAATGCTATGGCTGATTCTATATTCTATTTTATGCCTATCATACTAGGATATACTGCGGCTAAAGTGTTTAATGCAAATAAAATAATATCTATGGTATTAGGGGCAACACTTTGTTATCCAGCCTTTACAGCTTTGATGGCAGGGGAAGAAACAGTTAGATTTTTAGGATTAGCAGTAACAAAGGCCACATATACATCATCTGTTATTCCAATAATTATTGCTATATGGGCTCTTTCATATGTTGAAAAAATACTGGAAAAGTATATGCCTGAAGTAATTAAAATAATAATGGTTCCAACTTTATCATTAGTTATAATCTTACCTGCAACATTGTTTTTATTTGGACCAATTGGGATATATATAGGAAATGTTATAAACTTTGTTTACAAGTATATTTATGAACTAAGCCCTGCATTGTGTGGAGCATTCATAGGTGGATTATGGTGCGTATTAGTTATATTTGGTGCACATAGAGCACTACTACCAATAGGTATAAGTGATGTTGCTCAAACTGGAAGACAGAATTTATTGGCTTTTGCAGGAGCCGCAAACTTCTCGCAAGCAGGAGCGGCTCTAGGGGTATTCTTTAAAACTAAAAATCAAGGATTAAAGACAATCTCTATGTCTGCAACTATAACGGCACTATTTGGTATAACTGAGCCTGCAATATATGGAGCTAATCTTAGGTTAAAAAAACCAATGGTATGTGCTGTAATATGTGGTGCAATTGGAGGTGGCATAATGGGAATGGGTGGCTCTTATGGTAACGCATTCGCAAACCAAGGTGTTTTAACTATACCTGTATATGCTGAAGCAGGAACGTTAGGTTTTTTAAGTTATCTAGGAGGTTGTGCTATAGCATTTTTTGGTTCAGCTATTTTAACTTATCTAGTTGGGTTTGAAGATTTAGAAGAGTCTTTTAAAGGAAATAGCTCTACTATAAAAGTAGAAACAAAAGAGGGCATTGTTGATATAACTTCACCTGTGGAAGGAGATTGTATAGAATTATCAGAAGTAAAAGATGATGTATTTGCATCAAAAGCTATGGGAGAAGGTATAGCTGTATTACCTACAAAAGGCGTAATAATAGCTCCTACTGATTGTGAAGTAGCTTCTTTATTTCCAACACTACATGCAATAGGATTAAAGCTAGATAATGGAGCAGAAATGTTGATACATGTTGGAATTAATACAGTAGAGTTAAATGGAAAACACTTTGTAAAACATGTTAATCAAGGAGATTTAGTGAAAAAAGGTTCTAAACTGATAACTTTCGATATAGATGAAATAAAAAAAGCTGGATATGATGTAACTACACCAGTTATAGTAAATAATACATTTGATTTTGCACAGGTGATTTCTTGTAAATCCAGTCATGTATCTACAAATGATAAAATAATTTCATTAGTTAATAATTAAATTGATTAGAACTATAAAAATTAGCTTAGTGCAATAAAGCAACAAATAAAACGATTAAAACATTAATATAAAAGGAGTGACACTTATGAATACAGGATTTCCAAAAGATTTTTTATGGGGAGCATCATCTTCAGCATTTCAAGTGGAAGGAGCTTGGGATAAAGATAATAAAGGAAAAACAGTGGCTGATTACAATTCTTTTAAAAAGTCTCACTTGCAAGCAGACACTAAAGTAGCATCAGATTTTTATCATAATTATGAAGAAGATATTGAACTGATGAAAGAATTAGGAATGAAAACTTATCGTTTCTCAATTTCATGGGCAAGGCTAATTCCAGATGGGGAAGGAGAAATAAACCAAAAGGGAATAGATTTTTATAATAAAGTAATAGATAAATTAATAGAGTGTGACATTGAGCCATTTGTAACTTTATATCACTTTGACCTACCTTTTGCACTAGTGGAGAAGTATAATGGTTGGGAAGGTAGAGAGACTGTTTATGCCTTTGAAAGATTTGCCAAAGTATGCTTTGAGCATTTTGGAGATAGAGTGAAATATTGGCAACCTCATAATGAACAGAATTTAATAGTTAGAGTAGAAGAGAGAATTAATATATATAATGAAACAGACCCATGGAAGATAGATAAAATGCGTGCTCAAATGGATTATAATCTTTGTTTAGCCCATGCATTGGCAGTTAATGCATGCCATGAAATGATAGAAGGAAGCAAGATTGGAGCAGCAGTATCATCATCTGTAACATATCCTCTTACATCTAAACCAGAAGATGTATATGCAGCAAGAATGAATGACAACTTTAAAGTGTACTACATGCTTGATATGCATTATTATGGAGAGTATCCAGGGTATTATATGAATTATCTTGAGAAAAGAAATATAGTCCCTCATATGGAAAATGAAGATAAAGAAGTACTTAAAAAAGCTAAAATGGATTTCATAGCTGTAAATTATTATAGAACAAACTGTGCAGAGGCCTTACCTGAGGATTCACAACATCCATTTGGACTAAGAGAAGGAACCGTTGACTTTAGTATGTATGGATTATTTAAGATGTCAATGAATCCTAATCTAAAGGCTTCAGAGTATGGAGCATCAATAGATTCATCAGGACTTAGAGTTGTATTGAATGAATATTGGCAAAGGTATCACTTACCTGTTATAATAACGGAGAATGGTCTTGGAGCTAAAGATGTCCTTGAAGATGGTAAAATTCATGATGACTATCGTATAGATTATTTAAATACTCATATAAATGCATGTAAATTAGCTATTGAAGATGGTGTAGAAATGATGGGATATTGTCTATGGTCATTTACAGACCTTTTAAGTTCTTCACAAGGTTTCAACAAACGTTATGGGCTTGTTTACATAAACAGAACAGACCATGAAACCTTAGATTTAAAAAGAATAAAGAAAGATAGTTTTTATTGGTATAAAGAAGTCATAAAGAGTAATGGAATAACAAAATAAATATAATATATTGAGGTTTTTAGTATGTACATTACAAAGGTATTAAATAATTCGTTGCTACTTGCAAAGGATGATAATGACGAAGAGATAATATTGATGGGAAAAGGAATTGGTCATAATTATAAGATTGGGTCTGAGTTAAATAAAGAAGATATAGAAAAAACTTTCGTTCTTCATGATGAAAATATAAAAAAGAGCATTGTACAACTTGCATCAGAAATAGATGCAGAATACTTTGGTATAGCTCAAATGATAATCTCATATGGAATAGAAAAGTATAATTTAAAACTTATGAACCATATATACTTGGCTTTAACTGACCACATCGCCTTTGCAGTGAGACGCTTTAAAGAAGGTATAATGATTGAGAATTACTATTTGTTTGAAATTAAAGAATTTAATCCAAAAGAATATGATATAGGAAAATATGCGATTACTGTTTTTAAGGAGGTTCTTGGTCTAGACCTACCAGAAGAGGAAATTGGTAATATAGCAGGCCATTTTATAAATGCACAACAAGACAATCCTTATAGTGATAGAAATAAGAGAAGTGCTAAAATTGTGAATGCCATTTTACAAATAGTTCATTATCACTTTTCTATTGTATATAATAAAGAATCATTTTATTATATGAGATTTGTAATGCATCTAAAGGCTTTTTCTCAAAGATTTCTGGCTAATGAACCATCAAAAGAAAAGATAGATTTTATATATAATCAAGTGCGTAAAAATTGTAAGGAAGAATATGAATGTGTAAAGAAAATAGGAGCCTATATACACAAGGAATACTCTAGAAAATTGCCTCGTCAGGAGGAATTATATTTAATGATTCATATTCATAAGATTCTAGGGGAGCTAGATGAAAACTGTTAAAATGTTTTAGTATATTAGTAACTTGATAATAAAAATAAGATTTAGTTAAATTTAAATAGTAGAATTATTTTAAGAGATAGCTATTAAACTATCTCTTAATTTTATGTAAAAAATGACTCTAAAAGTAGTAACCTAGAAAATATGTTTAATTCTAATGTTATTTATATATTAGAAGAACTACAAGATTAATATTGATTTTCTTTATGCATTTCAAGGATGAATACTAGTGATTTATAATAAGCAGTACTATTTCTTATTTGAGTTATTCATTATTTTCAATCCATTTGTATTTACTCAAAATAAGAGCACTGTGTGACAAGCATCATAATATTGGTTTTGTTATACTGTTAATATAAAGATGCAACTAAGAATAAAAACTACGAAACAGAGGCTAAGAAATAAAAATAAAGTAATGGAGGATATGAAATGGCTAGAATATCTAATATAACGATGGCTGAACAGCCTTCGTATTGCATTTTAGCAATACGAAAAACTATTGACTTTATGGTAGAATTTTCAGAGTTTTCACAGCAAAGTTTTCGAAAAATTTCCAACTATCTGGAAGAAAAGGGAATATTGTCTGCAGGAGCACCAATTGTATGCTTTCATAACATGGACTTAGAAAAATTAGATGTTGAAGTAGGTTTTCCTGTAGCTAATCATTCTGTATTTAATAATATGGATACAGAAAATGAAATTTTGCAAAAGATTGTTCCAACACAGAAAATAATAACTGCAATTGATTTAGGACCATATGAACTGCAAGACCCTACACTTGAAGAATTATTTTTGTGGGCGAAGGATAGTGGATATGAACTTCATGGAGATATCTATTATCAGTACTTGAATGATTTAAATCGTCCTGAAAGTGAGTATCTCACTAAAATGATGTTACCTATTCTATAAATAACAAAACAGAATAGAAATTCTGTGGATACATAGGTTTAGCTGTAATAAAAAACAAGTTAACTACCATTTTACTATGAATGGTAGTTAACTTGTTTTTTATATGGATTGTTTATGATATGACAGATTGAATTGTTACTTAATGAGTGACTAATAGACGTTTTTATTGAAAGTTACTACCTGTTATGTGATAATAAGGACTTGTTAGGGTAATTATTATAGTTGTGGTTTAATGATTGAGATATTATCATAATATTTGCAAAATGATATAATCGAGAAGAAACAAGACAGATAAATAAAGGAGTAAATAATATGAAGATATATGATGTATTAACACGTTTTTATATTAAGGATATAGAAAATGCAATTCCTTTTTATGAAAATCTTTTAAAAGATAAATGTTCTTTACGTTTTTCTTATAAAGAAGTGGGGTTAGAGTTGGCTCAAGTAGGAAATGTTTTGCTGTTATCTGGTTCTGATACTGCTCTTAAGCCATTTATAGAAACGAAAGCTACTTTTATGGTTGATTCTGTGGATGAATGGAGAAGTCATCTGCTACAAAGTGGAGCAGTAGTAATAAGAGATAAGAAAAAAGTTCCTACAGGATATAATATGACAGTAAAACATCCAGATGGCACAATTATAGAGTATGTTCAGCATACAAAATAAAATTAGCTCAAAATATGGGATTAACTCAAACACAGGATTAACTTTAAAATAGAGTTATTAATAAATAGCTTAGGGTAATATATTATATACTCAAAAGTTTAATTTGTTAATCTTAACTCTGATATATTATAAATTAGATTAATATGTATCAAAATAAAAAAAGTTATTTACATAAAAGGTGAACTTTGGATAGAGTTCACCTTTCTATTTTTTTTGACCTACAAAAAATAATATACTGAAATGTCACAACAGAAACCCATCCTATGCCAGTAGCAAATGCAATTGTCTTTAAACCAAATTGTTGAATAAACAAATAAGAAATAATAACACGAATTGATATATGTAAGACGGTTCCAATTACAGGGATATTTACTTTTCCACTTCCTCTATACCATCCAACAAATGCACTTCCTATAAAACATAAAACATAGAAAATAGAGATAGTTTTCATGTACTCTATGCCATTTATCACAATTCTACTATTGGCATTATTTGTCATAAATTCAATAGTAGTCTTTGCGAAGAAATACATTATCAAAGATAATCCAATTCCTAGACACACTAGTGTAATCAATCCTGTATAAAATCCTTGCTTTGCTCTTTTTCTATTTTCATTTCCAAGATTTTGTGCGACAAATATAGAGATAGCCTCAGCACCACTATCACCAAAAGAATTAGCAAAGCCTTCAATTCTTGTTGTAGCAGTGTATGCTGTAATCATGTCTGCTCCCATTAGATTTACAGCTCCCTGTACTAGTAATTTTCCAATATATAAACTGGATTGATGAAGAGCTGAAATTAGACTATAGGATAGAGTTAATCTTAATAATTTCCATTCAAACTTCATATCTTCCTTTCTAAACAAAAGAAATGAAATGTTTTTTCTTATATAAATAAAACAAAGAATTGATGCAAGAGTCTGTGAAAGTACAGTTGCAGAAGCTGCTCCTTGGATTCCAAAATCACATACTGCAACAAAAACTATATCCAAAACAGTATTTATTATCATTGAAAGCATTAAGATAATTAGGGTAGCTTTAGTATTCCCAACAGCTCTCAAGGCTGCTGATAATAAATTATAAAAATATGTTGCGATAAGTCCACAAAAAATAATATTTAGGTATGGTATCGCGATATTTGAAACTTCTTGTGGTGTATGAATTAGATTTAGTAATGGAGAAAGCATAAATATTGAACATATACTTAATCCTAAAGCTAATGTAATGCCAAAGATAGTTGCTAGAAAAGATTCTTTTCTAAATGAAGATAAATCACTAGCTCCATAAAAATGTGCAAATATAATTGATATACCTGTACAACTTCCACTTAGTACAAATATAAAAAGGTTCATAGTAGTTCCAGCTACACCTACAGCAGCAAAAGCAGTTTGACTTACAAACCTACCAACTATAATAGCATCAATAGTATTGTAAAGTTGTTGGAGTATATTTCCTAAAAGTAATGGGAACATGAGTATGACCAACTCTTTCTTTATGTAACCTTCTGTTAAGTTAGTTGTATATTTCATAATGGCACCTCGTTAAATTTTAAGATACAATTAGTTTACAGTCATATTAAATAATTGTAAAATGCTGTTTTTATCCATATAATATAAATAAATGTTTATATTATGAATTGGGGTAAGATTATGACAGAACTTGAGATACAAGCTTTTTTGACTATTATAAAGCTGGGAAGCATTTCTGCTGCTGCTGAAAGTTTATATGTTACTCAGCCAGCTTTAAGTAGACGCATACATGCATTAGAAGCTGAATTGGGATACAAATTAATTAATCGAAAAAAGGGAGTACGAATATCAGAGTTGACAGAAGAAGGGAAGGCATTTGTTCCAATTGCAGAAAAATATAAAACTCTCTTACAAGAAGCTAAGTATATAACTAAGATTGATAGAAGTAAAATTATAAATATATCCTCTATAGGAAGTGTTAGCTCATACATACTTCCAGATGTATTTTCCTGTTTTATGAATACATATCCAGAGTATAATGTAAATTTTTATAACTATCATTCTTATGAAGCATATGATTATGTTTCCAAGGGGGAAGTTGATATAGCTCTTATTTCAGATGATATGTTTTTTAATGACATAGAAACAATACCAATATTTAAAGAAGCCATGTTACTGGTAACAAGTTATGGCTCAAAATACAATGGAGAATTGCATCCATCTGTTTTAGATGTTGCCGATGAAATAAGACTTCCATGGAATCCTGAATATGATTTGTGGCATAATTTTTGGTTTCGTTCAACTCTTCAACCTAAAGTATTTTTAGACCAAATGTCTCTTTTAGAGTATTTTATGAGACAAGAAAATGTATGGTCCATTGTGCCAGTATCAGTAGCATATCACCTTAAAGAAATATCTAATATTGAGATACATTACATAAAAGATGCTCCACCAGATAGGTTTATTTATTATTTAGTTAAAGAATCTAATAAACAGGAAATAATAGATAAATTTTTAGATTTATTAAACGAAAAACTATTGAAAATTAAAGGGTTGGAGTCTTTAATTAAATAATAGAAGATAGTAAATCTTAAAGTTAAAAGTTTATTTAGAGTTAAATAAATTAAGTGTATATTTAAAAATAAAGAAATATTTATATAAAGAAGAGTATTTCAAGAGAATATTAAGAATCTCAAATGAAATACTCTATTTTTCTTTTTTAATGATTATATTATATGAAAAAATGGATATTATTAAGTTAGAAATATGTAAGAAAATTGAAAAATAGGTTACAGGATGAGATAAACATATAAAAAATAATTTTCACATTATAAAAAATAGCAAGATTTATTAAATATGACTAAGAAGTAATTGATATAATGTCTCATGGATAAAAGGAGGAGAGCTGCAATGTTTTATAAAGTAAATAATGTTATAACTGCTATTGATTATATAGAGGAGCATTTATCAGAAAAGCTGGATTTAGATATAGTTGCTAATGCTGTTCATTATTCAAAATATCATCTACATAGAACTTTTACAACTTCTGTTGGGTTGACAATGCATGATTATATAAAACGAAGAAAACTCACAGAGGCAGCAAAACTATTAGTATTTTCTAAAAAAACAATTATTGAAATTGCATTGATAGCTGGCTATGAAAGTCAACAAGCATTTACTTCTGTATTTAAAGATATGTATAAAAAATCTCCAAATAAATATCGAAAAGAACAAGAATTTTATCCTTTGCAGCTAAGATTTGTTTTGAAAAAAGAAAATCTATTTTCAAAAGATATATCGGAATTAGAAAAAGATATTACACTTGCTAAAATATCTGATATACCATCATGGATGAGTTTAGTGAGATTAGTCATAGATGGATTCCCAAATTTACAGGAGGAAGAATATATCTCTCAATTAAAACAATATATTTTGGAAGAAAGAGCCTTGATATTAAAATTTAATAACATTGCTATTGCAAATATGGTATTTAATAAAGAAACTGGGAGCATTGACTTTTTTGGAATACACCCTCAATATCGTAATTCAGATATTGCACAGGTGTTTCTAAAAAAGGTTATTGAGAATTTTTTGATAGATAAATCTATCTCAATCACAACTTTTAGAGAAGGAGATAAAGCTGATACAGGACATCGGAATATGATAAAGAAGTTAGGTTTTGCAGAAGCTGAATTATTGACTGAATTTGGGTATCCTACTCAAAAATTTATTCTGTCTTCTGAAAATGAAAAAGACACTGAATAGTACTAATAATCTATTGTATTAAAAAATAATTTTACATTTTTAGGTGTATTTATTTTGCTGTCCATGTTTCTCATAATTTTGATTATAAATATAAGAAAATGTATTTTTTATTTAAAAAGAAATACAAATTTTGAGGCTGAAATTTAAAGCAAAAACTAAATTTGAATCAAAGAGCAAGAATGATTAAAAAATATAAAATTCAATTCAGTATAATGATTTAAGATAATACTTAATTGGCAAGGAGGATTCAAATGTCTAAAAATCAGCAATTAGAAAGTTGTAATTCTATTACATCCAATCCTAAACATAATATATCTGGACAAGAGATGGAGTTAGCAACATCTTTTCCAGATGAGATTGCATACCTTATAGATATAAATAATAAGCTGGATAATGCTTTGGAGAATGCAGAAAATTCAGTTGATAAACTAGATAAAGATTACATGGATGCTAAATTATATATGGTAAAAAATCGTGGAGAGATAGACCCACATGAAATGTTCCAAAATGAACTGGCACTAAAGCAAATAGATAGTTATGGGGCTTTTATGGTAAAAGTTCGAGACAAGATTGCTAAAATGAAAGATTCGCCATATTTTGCTAAGATAGATTTTCAACTAAAAGATGAAGGTTATGATTCAAAGTATTATATTGGTCGATTTGCATTTGATTATGAAAATGAACTTCTAATACTAGATTGGCGTTCTCCAATGGCCAGTATGTTTTATGATTGTGAGATAGGACCAGCAGGGTATAATGCACCACTTGGATGGATAGATGGAGAAATAACACGTAAACGACAGTTTAAAATTAAAAATGGAACACTGGAGTATGTACTTGAAAGTTCTATGAATATACAAGATGATATTCTTCAGAAGGAACTTAGTAATACTTCAGATGAAAAGATGAAATCCATTATTTCAACAATACAAAAAGAGCAGAATCAAATTATTAGAAATGACAAGGCTGACACCCTCATTATTCAAGGAGTAGCTGGTTCTGGAAAAACATCTATAGCCTTACATCGAATTGCTTTTCTTCTTTATCGATTTAAAGATAAGATATCAGCAAATAATGTAATTATTCTATCACCTAATAAAGTCTTTGGTGACTATATTTCTAATGTACTTCCTGAACTAGGAGAAGAGCCTCTATGTGAATTAAGTTTTGAAGATATAGCAGAAGTTCAATTAGAGAGGATTATTGATTTTGAGGGAGAAAAAGATTCTCTGGAAGTAAATGATGTACAATGGGAAAAAAGAGTACGTTTTAAGTCTACACTTGATTTTTTAAAGCTTATGGATAAATATATAAAGCAAATGCCAAATATGGTCTTTATTCCTAAAGATTACACTTTTGGAGGTTTTATAGCTAAAAGTGACTGGATACTAAAAAGATTTGATGCATATAATAAATATCCAGTTAAGCGAAGACTGGAGATGGTAGCAGAAGATATTCATTATAGATTTGAATCAGATAATATTATGGAAGATGACTTACCAAAAGTAAAAAATATACTGAAAAGTTTAAATAGAATGCTAACAATAAAAAATACTCTAACAGTGTATAAGGACTTCTTCAAACAGATGAATATTCAAGATATGTTTGTAATGCCATCAAAGAATACTCTTGAGTGGGCAGATGTGTATCCATTTATATATCTTCATGCTGCATATGAGGGATTACAAGAAGACAAAGTGATAAGACACATTGTTATTGATGAGATGCAGGATTACACTCCTATTCAATATGCTGTAATAAACTTGCTTTTCAAATGTAAAAAAACTATTCTTGGAGATTTTGGACAACTAATCAACCCTAATCATTTACATACATTAGATGATATGGTACAGATTTATGATGGTGGAGAGTTAGTAATGTTAAACAAGAGTTATCGTTCTACTTTTGAGATTATTAATTTTGCCAAGAAAATTCAAAATATAACTCCGCTGGAGGCTATTGAAAGACATGGTGAGGAGACTGTTGTGATTAAATGCAGTAACGAACCAGATGAGATAGAGAAGATAAAAATGGAGATTGAGCAGTTTGAGGAAAGCAACAATGCTACCCTTGGTATTATACTAAAAACCAACAGCGAGGCTAAAGCAATATATGATGTTATTAAGCAAGAATATGATGTTAATTTAATATCTCCTGAAAGTTCTAGTTTTATAAAAGGTGTATCAATTACTTCTATTAAAATGTCAAAGGGGCTAGAGTTTGATGAAGTTGTTATTCCTTCAGTAAATAATAAAACATATTACAATGATTACGACCGTAGTTTATTATATATTGCCTGTACACGGGCTATGCATAAACTTAAGCTTACATACACTGGAAATTTAACACAGTTTATAGAACTTAATTGAGATATATAGTTTACATTGTAAAGATTGATTTTTCTAACTTATTATGAGGTATCACACCTTGCCACTCAATTACTTGAAAATCTGATTTCATGTGCTTTTCCGCTTGTGCTCTTAATGGGGGAGCTTATTGACCTCATTGACAAATACAAAAACTTTGACACCATGACAGCAACTATGCTTAATGAGTTTGTTGAAAAAATTCTTGTTGTGCATGAGCGTTACCGCAAGGGTAGCCAAGAAGGTAGTCCTCCAATCCGAGGATATGGCTGGCTAAGGGCGTATATGCCCTTACCAGAAGTTTATCAAGGCAGGAACCCGTGTCGCCATTATTTGAAAGAAACTGGGGTAGCATTTACGCTTCTCCAGTTTCATCAATTTATTTTATCGTGTTAATAAGTTTTTTCGTTGATATTATATCTGTTTGAATAATTTGTGCACTGTGCTTGACGTTGCAAATAATATATGTAGGCAAGTCTTGGGATTTCAAAATTTCTATTTGATTTGAAGTACCTATATTGCTTTTTTCAAGATATTCTAATCGTTTTGTAAGAATATCAACTGCTCCTTTTCTATCTAAGAATTTAATAAAAAAAATAGCAATCATAAAAGGAACAAGGTTATAATTAAAAATTTGAATAAATGATACAAGTGTACCTTTCAACTCAATATAACCTGTCTTAGAAAGCAAATAAACGGTTTTGTCAGGTATATTTGCATTTTCTTTAGCCATATGAACTCCTTACAGCTCAGCAAACTTGCGTTTCGATATGAAGCATTGTATCTTCTGAGTTACTTCCAAGACAAATTCATCTGTATGTAAGCAATCATAGCTAAAATAACTTGGAGACCCAGCAGCACAATTGATTTTGCTTGTATTGGCTGGATAAGAAGGTCCATTGTGAATAGACCACCAATCGCATTGCACCACGCATGAAAACACACACAGATCATGACACTTCCAGTCAGCCTGTATAAGACTGCCAACATAAAAGACATCGCGATACACCAACACAAAAACGAGATGAAGTTCATGGAGGATTGGTTTGCGTTCTGTAGCAACCAGAGCGGAAGATGCCAAATGGCCCATATCACGCCTGTGAGAAGACATGCAGCAAAAAAAGGGAGTTTTTGCTCTAATGCTGGCTGCAAAAAACCGCGCCAGCCAAGCTCTTCCAATCCGCCGCCTATAATCATGAATGGAAACATAAGGAGTATCGTATACCAAGGCTTTCCTAGATATCGATTGCAAAGGATATTGATCACAATCTGGCTGGCAAAGAAAATAGCAACAATCAGGGCGCGAGAGCTGGATATATGATTGGTTCTGACGATACGTTCACAAAGTTCTTTAATCCCGTGAATCTGTCCGCTTTTTTTAAGAAGAATCGTAACAGCATAAGCTGGAGCAAATCCAATTGAGAAACCAACTAGTAAGTAGTATACGACAGTTCCAATCGGTTCTGCAAACCATTCAAGCCGTTCGCCTATTATGACGATTGTTGTAGCACTCCATGCAATTAAAAATACAAGCAATAAGTATTGTAGTATTGGTTTTTTCTCATAATAATTCCACATCAGCATAACCTCCTCATTGTAAATAAACTATGGACTCATTCTTGTTGTCCTTATTTTCAGACTGACTGGTTACTGCTTCCCAACATGAAAAGGACAGATGTACACAGGCTGAACAGTAATCCATCCGTATTCAACTGAATATATTGCATAGCAGGGTAGCACCTTGTTAGAATCAAGTCTCTTTCGATTCCGCTGAGACATACTGTAATGAAAGAATATATTTCATCTAACGTCTGTTTAGGAGAGAAATAGCCTTTTTGTATTTGCTCTTCAATATATTGATATGCTTGCGTTTGTAAATAATCGCTATGGGATGCAACCTTTACATTTGCCCGAAACCTCTGATAATATTGCTGGTCGCTGGCAAGCGTAGAAAGCATTTCATTTAAAATCTTACCGTACCCAGTGATGCCAATCATAATCGCATCAAAATATAGCGAAAACAGCTGCTTTACAACATCTTCTGGAGAATGTTCTGAGTGCAGTATTTCATCAACTTTAGCAGACACGTCAACAATTGATGTGTCTCTGTTAATGAGGGCAAATAGGATATCCTCCAAATTAGTAAAATAACGATATACAAGCCCGTGACTAAAGCCTGTTTTCTCAATAATATCTTTCATTTTAACTGTATATACTGGCTTGGACATGCAAACATCAAATGCAGCATCCAGTATCTGATCCCGTTTTTCCTCCAAATACTGTTCATTTACTTTTGGCATTACATCAACCTCCCTTAAAATGACTTTATCGTCATTATTATATGATATACTATACTCTCTTTTCTATGTCATGTCAATGTTAAAATGACGAATGTGTCATTTTAATGTTGTGGATGTGCTCCAGTCAATCACAGGCAACATAGCTGTTAATAAAACTGCGGCTGGTATCAGGTAGAACGAAGTGGGAATAGGAACCGAAAACGATGTGAAGGCAGATGATTGTGTGGTAAAGTAAGTCGGAACATGAAGCTTAGCACTAATTAAAGCAATGTATCCGCTACTATATCAAGGAGGAGGCACTTTAAACTACAACAGCACTGGATAAAACGATTTTTCCCTTGTTGATTTCTGATAGGGGAAATACTGATATTTTGTTAATTCTATAGATTAAAGTGTCTTCTATAGAATTAACAAAATATCAGAAGTACTATTTGAGGTAATTAGAACTGTACAAGCCATAAATAAAATATATAATTATGTGTATTCTTATTCCATACTTTAATAGATATTTTTTAAAATAAAAAGCATTTTTTCTGTAGTTTTATTTACACCATTGTTCTTATTTTTTTATTGATTTTCTAAGAAAGTCTGATGTTATAGTATTACCTTTTTTTAACATTTATGATGGAGTACCTTCAAATACCACCTGACCACCATTTTTACCACCATCAGGTCCAATATCTATCACCCAATCTGCTTGCTTTAAAACATCTAAATTATGTTCAATGATAATAATTGTATTACCTCTGTCTACTATTCTTTCAAAAATCAACATAAGCTTGTCAATGTCAGACATATGAAGACCAGTAGTTGGTTCATCTAGAATATATATAGTACCTTTTTTATTAAGATTTTTTGCTAGTTTAATCCTTTGACATTCTCCGCCAGATAGTGTACTAAGTGGCTGACCTAAAGTCATATAAGATAATCCAACATCTTTCATAGTTTGTAATATTTTACAAAGTTTCTTTTCCGTAAAGAATTCAAGTGATTCATCTACTGTCATGGAAAGAACTTCAACTATATTTTTACCCTTATACAATTTTGACAGGACTTCTTCATTATATCGAGTACCTCTACAAGCTTCACATATATTAATAACAGGGTCCATAAATACCAGTTCTGTAACAAGTACTCCTTTTCCATTACAAATAGGACAAGCCCCTTTAGAATTAAAGCTGAATAAACTTTCACCAACATTATTTTCTTTAGCAAAAAGTTTTCTTATTTCATCAAAAAAACCAAGAAATGTAGCTGGCATAGAGCGATTTGTAGTCGTGATAGGGTTTTGATCAATTTTAATAACATCTTTTTCATATTTTTTTGCAAAAATACTAGAAATCAAAGTACTTTTTCCAGAACCAGCAACTCCAGTAACAACTGTCATGATTCCAACCGGTATATCTATATCAATATTTTTTAGATTATACAAACAAGCTCCTCTAATGGGAAGAAAGTTTTTTGGTTTACGAGTATTAGATTTTAGAGATAATGACAAATTCATAGCTTTTGAAGTAAGTGTATTTGCTAGAAGTAATTCATTATAGGTACCTTGAAATATAATATTTCCCCCATGTTTACCAGCATTTGGACCAATATCTATAATCTCATCTGCTATAGATATGACATCTTTATCATGCTCTACCACCAGAACTGTATTTCCTCTGTCTCTAAGTCTTTTTAATAATTGATTCATACGATGTACATCTCTTGGGTGCATTCCAGTGCTGGGTTCATCAAAAATATAGGTTAGACCTGTGAGGCTACTTCCCATATAGCGTACAAGTTTTAATCTCTGAGCTTCTCCTCCAGATAGAGAAGTCGATTCTCTATTTAGATGTAAATAAGGAAGTCCAATATCAATCATTCTTTTCAAGCCATCAGTAAGAGTATCTACAACAGTTTCAACTCTATCATCATTTATTTGAGAGAGTAAATTGTAAAGTTCAGTAAATTCCATATTACTAATATCTGCTATAGAATACCCTAAAATAGTGCAGTTAAGAGCATCTTTATTTAATCTTTTTCCATGACATTCAGGACATTCCTCATCAGTTATAAGTCTTTCTGACTTTTCTTTGGTGTGTTTGCTCATATTGCTAATATCTCGATTTAGATATGTTTGATTGTATTTATTAAAAATACCTTCAACTTTTGAATTTTCAGGCTTGCTTTTTCCATCTTTTGAGCCATATAGCAATAAATTATATTCCTCCATAGAATAATCCTTCAGAGGTTTATCTAAATCAAATAGTCCAGATTCAGTATACTGTTTCCAATACCATGAATTAGGTTTAAATAGAGAGTCATTTACACAACCTGAATTCCATGAATTTTCAGGATTTAGAATAGACTCAATATTAATCGATTTGACTCTACCAATTCCAGAACAGTTTTTACACATACCATTTGGGCCATTAAACGAAAAATATGATGTTGTTCCTATATATGGTTTGCCAATTCTAGAAAATAATAATCTTAGTGAAGAATACAAATCGCTTATAGTTCCTACTGTAGAACGTGCATTGCCACCAAGAGGAGACTGGTCTACGATTACAGAAGCAGTTAAATTATCAATCAGTTCTACATGAGGTTTTTTGTATTTTGGAAGTCGACCTCTAATAAATGCTGAATATGTTTCATTCATTTGTCTTTGTGATTCTGCCGCAATTGTGTCAAATACAATACTTGATTTTCCAGAGCCAGAAACTCCAGTAAAGACAATGATTTTGTTTTTTGGAAGTTTAAGTGAGATGTTTTTTAAATTATTATGTGTAAGTCCCTTTATTATGATATCTGACATAAATACTAAGCCCTTTCTTTATATATTTTAGTAGCATAATTATATTATGTAGTTATATTATAATAAGGTTAAAATTTATTTTCATGATATATTCTGCTATATTACAGATATTATTTTTAAATTTACTTACAGTGTAAACAGTATTAATTAGTATGCTACATATAAAAACAAAACTCCTATTATAAAACTTATTTAGAATTTAGTAAAAATGAGCTAGTTTAAAAGATTTAAATAACTTGACTTTTAAAACTTACTATTGTAATATTTTAAATATTACAATAGTAAGTTTTAAGTGTATACTCAGACATAATTTTACTACTTGAAAGGAGAGAACAATGTTACTGATAGTTATAATAGCTGTTTTTATAATAGCTTTAATCGACATAATTATATTAGGTAAAGAAAATATAAAAGGAATAATTATTCCTGTAGCTTTATTTCTTGTAAGTGACTTCTTATTTCTTTGTGGAAATATTATATTGAGAGGAGGAGTGATTTTACTATTCATAGGATTATTTGCAATACCATTAATGTTGATTGCTTTCATATGGATTTGTGTACATATTATTAAACTACATCTTAGAAAAGATTTAAATAAAAGAAAAGTAATCGGATGTATAGTTTGTACTTTTATAAGTATATCTACTATATTTCTTCCTGGACTAAGTGAAAGTTTTAGATTTCAACTTTACAAAAAGTATTATATAGAGGTTGTACAAGCAGTTTTAAAAGCATGTGATGAGAAAAAGTTAAATTCTGAATATAATCTAAATATTAAACTTGGCAAAAAGGAGTTAGAAAATATTTTTTCAGAAGAAGTAGTAAATAAAATAAATAAGTTAAATAGAAATGTAGATGTAACTAAGATAGTTGGTAATAAAAAATCAGTTTGTTTTTTCTTTGGAGCTGAATTACAATCTGTTGATGGGATTGTATTCTTTAAAGATTTAAAAGGAAATAAGCCAGAGTTAGATTTTATAAATAAACACATTCAAGCTCCACGTTTAGAGTATATGACAGATGATGTCTATTATTTTAAAGGAGGATTATAAATATACATATATAGGGGAGGAGTAAGATATGAAAAGAAAGACAAGTTTTATTTTAATAATTATTCTATTAATCATTGCATTTATAGCAAAACATTCAATGGAAAGTAATCAAAAGAGTAAAGAACAAAATATTAAGAGTAACAATACAAATTTTAAATCAAATGAATTGGATAGTAAAGATAGTACACAACAGAAAAAAGATAAAGTTAATGTAGTTGATTATAGTAATTGTTTTAAAGATGTTAGTGGAGGGGCTGTTTTTTATAGTAGTAAAAATAAAGAATATAATATATACAATAAAGAGTTAATTGAAACAAGGGCTTCACCTTGTTCTACTTTTAAAATAATTTCAACATTAATTGGTTTAGAAAAAGGAATAGTAAATTCAAAAGAATCAGTTATGGGGTATAATGGCACAATTTATGAGATTGAAGATTGGAATAGAAATCTTAATTTAGAAGAAGCATTTAAAGTATCTTGTGTTTGGTATCATAGAAAACTGATGAATCAAGTTGATGCTAAATTTGTTCAAAATAAACTAGATAATCTAAAATATGGGAATTGTGACATTAGTGAGTGGGAAGGAAATTTAAAAAATGGAAGTAAAGATTTAAATGGGTTCTGGTTAGAATCTTCATTAAAAATCTCTCCCAAAGAGCAAACACAAGTATTAACTAAAATTTTTGAGGGTGATACAAGTTTTAAAAAAGAGAATATTAATCTCTTGAAGGAGATTATGAAAATAGATACAAATGATAAGAAAATAAATGTATATGGTAAAACTGGAACAGGATTTGATGAAAAGAAGCAATGTGTTGATGCATGGTTTGTTGGGATGGTAGAAAATGAAGATGATACATATTACTTTGCTATTAAATCAGATGATTCTAATAAAAAAATCGGAGGAGCAAAAGTAAAAGAGATTGCAATTGATATAATTAAGAAATATTACAATACTATATAATAGACATAACTTTATACTAAAATATTAGGTAGATTTAAGTAACTATGCAATGAATTGATAAATATATTGCATAGTTTTTATTTTATTTATATTATTTTAAGTATATGTAAAAGGATATGAGCAAAATTTTAATAAAAAATAATCTTATATTGGTTAAAATTTATAAGGTGTTTATGTAAAGTATCATATTTAATTGAAAAAAGTATTTTAAGAGAGAGTCAACATTTAGTTTGAAGTGTCACTATAATGTCATTTTGGATTGCTAAACTTTAACTATAAAGGAGATGATTATATATGGAAATACTAAAATGTGAAAATTTAACAAAGACATATGGCTCAAATCAAACTATGGTGACGGCTCTTAATAATTTGAATTTATCAGTTCAAAAAGGTGATTTTGTATCCATAGTAGGAGCCTCTGGTTCTGGAAAATCTACATTACTCCATATGCTTGGAGGAGTAGATAGACCTACATCTGGAAAAATTTATATTGAAGATACTGAGATAGCAAGCTTAAAAGAAGAAGCATTGGCAATTTTTCGACGCAGAAAAGTAGGGCTTATATATCAATTTTATAATCTTATACCTACTCTTGATGTTAGAAAAAATATATTATTACCAATGTTACTTGATAAGAGGAAAGTGGATGAAGATAGGTTTTCGGAAATTGTATCTACCTTGGGATTAACTGATAGGCTAAAACATCTTCCAGGTCAACTTTCAGGTGGGCAACAGCAAAGAGTAGCTATAGCTAGAAGTTTAATATATAGACCAGCTATTTTATTAGCAGATGAACCAACAGGTAATCTTGATAGAAAAAATTCTGAAGAAATTGTAGATTTACTAAACTTATCAAATAAACGATTTAATCAAACAATACTTCTTATTACTCATGATGAAAAAATAGCATTAGAAGCAAATCGCATTATAACTATGGAAGATGGTATGATAGTTTCTGAAAAGGTGGTGAAGAAATGAATATTCTTCAAGAATACACCTTAGATTTTGTACGTCGTAATAAGCGTAGTAGTATAGCTATAATATTGGCTATATTACTTACTACAACTATGATGTCTTCTTTATGTGGATTATTATATACAATGTGGAGTGATTTTATAAGACTTTCAGTTGAGAAAGAAGGTAATTGGCATGGAGAATTATTTGATGAAACTCATGGAAGTGACTTATCATTAATTGAAAATTTCTCTTCAGTTGATGATGTGATGATTAAAGGACCATGGTATGTAGGTAAAATTAATGATGATAAAAGGGATTACATAATTTATAGAAATGCCACATCAGAATATTGGAATTCTATGCCAGAAAAAGACACTATACTAGAGGGGCGTCGACCAAATAATGCTAATGAAATTGCACTCTCAAAACAATATTTTGAAAGTAATCCAAATGTAAAAGTTGGTGATAAGATTACTATCCCAATAGGAGATAGGGTTTTAAATGAAAATTATATTGTACCTACAGCACCAACAGCAAAAGGTGAAAGTTTTAGAAAGATTTCAGAAACTGTGTTGACAATAGTAGGGAAAATAGATGTTACTACTTCATCAGTTGTACCTGCATATACAGCTCTTGGTTATCTTGATAGAGCAAGTATAAAGCCTAGTGATAATATTACTGTATATTTGCGATTTAAAAATATTAGAGATACATATAAAGAGCTTCCAAAGCTTGCTAAATCATTAGGATGGAAAATGAATGAATATGGAAAATACAATCTTAAGTATAATAGTAATTATCTTTTAAAGATGTTAGTCTTTTCTCCAGAACAGAAAGCATCTATGAACAGTATAGAAAAATTTTCAACACCTCTTATGTATTTAACAATAGCAATCTTTACAGTGGCTGTATTTGTAATGGTGATTTATAATGCTTTTGCATTATCAGCAAATGCTAGACTTACTCAATTGGGCATACTAGCTAGCATTGGAGCATCTCCAAAGCAGATTAAAAAGTCTGTAGTTTTTGAAGGTTTTTTATTGACAATTATCCCTTTACCTATAGGCTTATTTTTAGGGTGGGCATTGTGTAATGGCCTTGTAAGTTATATTAATTCAGTAAATATTAATATTGATAATCAACAGGTAATCTTTACTTATGGTATTCCTGCTTTCTTACCAGCTGTTTTACTTACAATAATAACAGTATGGGTTTCCGCACTGATACCAGCACGTAGAGTATCAAAACTAGCACCTATAGAAGCAATCAGACAAGGTGATAGTGTTAAAATTAAAAGTTCTAATAAATACTCATTAACAAGGTTATTTGGTATAGAAGGAGAACTTGCAGTAAATGCGCTTCGTGCCCGTAAAAAATCTTATCGTACTGCAACAATATCTTTAACACTTTCTTTTTTATTATTGACAAGCTTTCTAAATATAATTGCATGTCAAAAAGGTGCAGAGAGTGTTTATGGTAGTGATATTTATGCGAGTCAAAGGGATATATCATTGTATTTGGAAAATAGTGAACCTACAGAAAAACAGTTTTTAGAGCAATTAAACAATACACAAGGTGTAGAGAGTTCATTATATTATCTAAAAATGTCTGCAGCAACTTGGTTAACTGAAAAAGATGCTTCAAAAGAGCTTGCAAAGAGTGGAGGATTTAAAAATATAGTTTCAGCTAAAAAATATTCTCCTATAGAACGTGATGGTAAGTTTCGTATCACTTCAACTATGATTGGACTTGATGATGAGAGTTTTGCAAAATATTGCAAACAACTTTCTATAGACCCTAAACCATATTATGATACAAAAAATCCAATTTCAATTGTATATAATCGTGAGGAAGATGTTGAGCGTAGTACACGTAGGGATAAAGTATATATAGATTATTTAAATCTTTCTGTAGGAGATAACATTACATTGAATGAAAAAGTATATGATGAAGATGAGGGAAATTATACTTTTAACATGAAAGTAGGAGCTATTACAGATACACTTCCACAAATAGCAGAAAGGCTTGGTAGATACACACTAATTCAAGTAGTACCAATGTCTACAGTACAAGATATGTCTAAAAATTACCATGAAAATCGTAGATTAAAATCAAATAGGATAACAGGGCTATTTAAAATAGATAATCATGATAATATTTCTAAAGTAAGAAAAGAGTTTGAATCTATTTGCAACCAATATTATGGGTCAGGTGATTATAGGATTAATGATGTTGTAGAAAATGAAGAGTTAAGTGATAGTGGACAAATAACTATGAATTTAATAGTAGGATTTATTACAGCATTGTTAGCTGCAATTGGTTTATCAAATGTATGGGCGACTGTTTCAGGGAATCTTAGAAGTAGGCGACAAGAATTTGCTATGTTACGTTCTGCAGGATTGTCTCCAAATGGCATGAAAAAGATGATTATCTTAGAAGGATTATTTTTTGGTCTTACACCATTATTACTCAGTATTCCTGTGCAAATAGCTATATTGTATGCTTTCATCCATATAAATGAAATAAGTTTTATGGAGTACTTATTATTTGCACCAATATCCATAGTGACGAGTTTTACCATATTGATACTTATTGTAGTAATAGCATCGTATATTATGGGATGTAAACAATTAAATAATGAAAACATAGTAGAATCTATAAAAAATGAGACAATATAAACAAGATTTATTTGAATATTTTTTAAAAGCAACTTTAAATAATATTGTGTGTAAGTTATAAATAATGTATAAATGATAAATAAGATATAATGTAACTGGATTATAGGTGTTTTCCTATAATCCAGTTTTTTATGTATAAAACTTAATTATGAATCTTGCACCGCCATGATGACAATTTTCTGCATGTATAGTACCATTTTGATTTTCGATAATAGACTTTGATAGAGCAAGACCTATACCAATGCTGTATTTGCTAGCATTTTTACCACGATAAAATCGATTAAAAATATATGGCAGGTCTTCTTGAGCAAAACCTTTACCATTATCTTCTATAATAATTTCAATGTATAGAGGGTTTTTACTATAATAAGCAACAATCTGTCCACCATCTCCTACATGTTCACTACAGTTTTTAAGAATATTTAAAAGAGCTTCCAAAGTCCAGTTAATATCAATGTTAAATTCTACAAACGAAGAGTCTTCAATAAGAAATGTCTGGTTTTTTTCTTTTAAAATTTCTTCTATAGGTTCAACTGCATGAGTAAGAAGAGAATGGACATCTATAAGCTTACTTTCAAATATTAAAGTACTTGCATCTAACTTTGACAAAGTAAGTAAGGATGACACCAATCTTTCTAATCTTAATATTTGATTTGTAAGTCTGTTGAGGTAATCTATTTCTTCATCTGGACAACTTTCTGTAAGTAACTGTGCCATGAGCGACATAGAAGTAATTGGAGTTTTAAGTTGATGTGCGATATCTGCAAGATTATCTGAAAGAGTTTGTCTTTCTTTTAAAGCAAATTCTTTTGAGCAACGAAGTTCTCCCACAGTTTTGTATATCTCGTCTTCAAGATGTGAAAACTCATCTTCACAACGTAAAAGTACAGATTCTTTTCCTAAATTTACTTCTTCTAAATAGCTAGTAAGCATATTTATTCTATTCATATTTTTTCTTTTTTCTCTATGCTGAATTACAAACATAACTATAGCCATTGTTGACACTATAATAAAGGACACTATCATGAAATAAAAAAAGTTTTTATACCAAAATGTATTTTTAGTATAACCATGTTTTAATAAAATCTCATTTCCCACATTAAAGTCATGAGAATCTGAATTTTTTAGTGATTCTAAAATATGTTCTGTAGATTTAGGATTAAGTTGATAGGATGTACCAATGGTTTTAGCTATCATATTGTATTCTTCAGAAGAAGTTACAGTTGTTAGAATTATACTTAACAAAATAGTAATAACTAAACAGAATACTATAAAAACAACAGTATTATTGATATATTTTTTTATTTTCACTAGCTGTCCTCCATTCTGTATCCTATACCTCTCAAGGTTTTTATACAGGATGGATTTTTTAGTTTTTCTCTAAGTCGCTTTATTGTAACAGTAAGAGTATTATCATTTACAAAGTTGCCATCTATATCCCAGAGCATTTCTAATAGTTTTGCACGAGTAAGTGCTTTATTTTTATTCTCCATTAGACTTAGGAGTAGTTTGTATTCTCCTGCTGTCAAAGAGATTTCAATATTGTCCAAATATACTTTGACTTCATCTTTATTCAATCTTATATTTTCACATGTAAGAGTGCTAGTAGTGTTAGAATGAGTACGTCTAAGTACGGCATTAATTCTAGATTGAAGTACTGAAAGTAAGAATGGCTTAACCACATAGTCGTCTGCACCCATATCCAAACCTTGTACAATATCTTTTTCATCATCGCGCACTGTCAAAAATATCACTGGAATATCTCTTATATTTTTAACATATTTACAAAATTCATATCCAATCCCATCAGGTAAATTTAAATCAAGTAGAATTAAATTGATATCTTTGTCAAATTTTTTCTTAGCTTCAGTGATTGTACTATAACAACAAACTACATGGTTTTTCTTTTCTAGGGAAGCTTTTATCCCAAATGCAATTGTATCATCATCTTCTAAAAGAAGTATTTTTGCCATTTATTTTCAGTCCTTTCATTTAAAAGAAATTATAGTGTAAAAATATGGTTATCAGCATAAATAACTAACTGCTTGTGTGATATTGAATATTCAGTTACCAAACTGGAATTTGTTTTAATCTTTACTATTGCTCTTTTCTATAATAGTTCCAAGACCAGCTCCTACTATCATTCCAAATACTAATCCATAACACATAGATATTCCAGTTTTTCCTTGAGAGATACCAATCGCAAAACCGATAGCAATACCAATACCTGCACCTATAAACATAAATAAAGTAACATAACTATTTCTTTTATCTTTTTCTTCCATACACAGCCCTCCAACGTAAATTTCTATTTATACAGATATTATACAGATACACAAAATCATACACAATGGAAATCCTTGTTCTACAACAAAGTTATCATTTTATCCTCTAGATTATCCTGCACAGAAAATAAAATTCCTGTCAAAAAACTTATAAATTAAAACTACGCTTTAAGTGAATCTATCAAAAGACCAAGAGTGGTTTCAATAAATTTTTTTTCTTCTATATTAAAATTGTTGAGATACGATTTTCCTGTTATAGATAATAAATTAAAAAATCCTGTAAGTGTAAATATTGATGAATACATAAGAGTGGGTATCTCAATATCTGACCTAATACTTCCATCAACTTTTCCTATTTCAAATAGTTCTTGTATTTCTTCAAACATAAATTTATTGAAAGAAAAAAACTTTTCTTTAAAAGGTATCTCTAAGTCTGAGTTTTTAGATTGTACAAGTCCAATCATTCCCATTAAAGCTAATAAAGAAGGCTCTTTACAGTAGAATTTATGAAATGCAGAATATGAAAATTTTAATCTTTCAAATCCAGTTTTACCTCTTGAACTTTCTATTTTAACACTATCCCAAAGTCTTTTATACCCTCTTAGTACAACAGCAAAAAACAAATCTTCCTTGCATGAGAAATATTTATATATAGTACGTTTTGTATATTCTGTTTCCTTTGCTAGTTCATTCATAGAGGTGTTATCAAATCCATTAAGACAAAATAATTTTTCTGCTTTGACAACAATTTCATTTTCTCTTTGGATTTTTTCTTTATCTCTTTTTGATAATTCTGGCATATAAAACACTCCTTTTTACTGATTCCATTGATAAAATAGTATACTAGTGGTATACTTATATAACAACGGTATACTATTGCGAATAAAATTAATGTAAAGCACTATAATTTATTATAACTTTACTAATTAATTATATAGGTAAAATATAAAAAAGGGGGATTTATTTATGCAAATAAAAGAAAATATCTTGTTGTTAGATAGTACTCGTGGTGCAAATTGTTTTATTGTGTTTGATGAAGAGATTACATTGATAGATACAGGACTTCCTTTTATGGGGAATGGTATAATTAAAGAATTAAAAACATTTGGGATTCAACTAACTGATATTAAGCATATTTTACTGACTCATCATGATGTTGACCATATGTCTAATATTAAGTTATTGAAAGAATATACAGGAGCAAAAGTGTGGGCTCATATGGAAGATATCCCATTTATTATAGGAGAGAAGGATAGACCTGGATTCAAAAAATTTATTGGAAAGACAATTGCAAAAAGAATTATTAAAGATATAGAGCCTTATAGAGACAATATGCAAGTTGGAAATATAAAAATTATTCATACACCAGGACATACACCAGGACATGTTTGTATGCTTTTTGAAGATGTTTTGTTTGCAGGAGACTTAGTTAAGAATAAGAACGGAAATATAATTCCATATCCTAATCTGTGGAACTGGGACTCTGAAAAAATGATGAAATCTGTAAATGAGTTAGAAAATTTAAAATACAACTGGATATGTATGTCTCATGGAAGCCCTTGTACTAAAGAATAAAAATAATAACTTATGATACATTATTTAAAATAATAACTATTGACTATATACAACGTTGGTGATAGTATAATATCCAAGATAGAGTATAAGGTGGTGAATTTTTCTGATACGTACTTTAATTTTATATTATTTAAATATTAAGCCAACACATGGATATGAAATTCAAAAATTTTTACAAGTTTCTGGTGCAGATAGATGGACCAAAATACAATCTGGTTCAATCTACTATGCTTTGACAAAGTTAGAAAAAGATGGATTAGTTAGAGTTTTGAGAGAAGAAAAAAATGGTGCTAGAATTCGTAAGATTTATGAGATTACACAAAGTGGTAAAGTGGAGCTAAGAGAAGAATTACAAAAAGAACTGCAAATGCCTATAGTTCCAATAGGTTCAAATAAGTTTTTGTTGTATAATATTTTAGATGTATTACCAAGAGATACTATACAAACCAATCTTGAAAAGCATATAAAGCATCTGATAGAGCAGAAAAAGTATTGGGAAAACTGGAAAGAAATTAAAAAGATTGATAAAAAAAGCCTTCCAACAGAAAAAATTGCCTTTGATATGACAATTGATAATTTGAATTATCAAATACTATGGCATGAGGAAATACTAAATAATATTGATAAGTACATATCTGTTGGTTATGAAACACAGAACGTCATTAAATCTATAGATTTTTCAAATATAGAAGAAGACTTTTTATTTGCAAATGAGGCAACAAGTGAACTATTAGAGGTTCAAAAACTCAGAGATGAAATAATTAATAATCCAGACAAAGCTATAGAAAATATAGATAAAATAATACTAAAATTACAAAATAAAAAATAAGTTTATTCATAATAACACGGGTCAAAGACTCGTGTTTTAAAAAAACAATATATACAACATTGGATATATAATATTGGTTAAAATATTAGGAGGTTTTATAAATGGAAAATGTACTATTAGAGATTGAAAAGTTATCTAAAAGATATAAAAATAAGGAAGTTGTATCAAGGGAGAGTTTTAAAATACTAGAAGGGGACATTTTAGGTTTTATTGGGCCAAATGGAGCAGGAAAAAGCACCTCTATTAATATGTTTACTACGATTGTATCTCCAGATAGTGGAGATATATATTATAAAGGTAAAAGTATCAAAAATCAGCAAAATGTTTTTAAAAGTGCTATTGGTGTTGTGCCACAAGAGCTGGCAATATATGAAGATTTAAGTGCATATGATAATGTTAAATTCTTTTGTTCATTGTATGGTTTTAGAGGAAACGAACTCAAATCTCGAACTAAAGAAGCCTTAGAGTTTGTTGGACTTTGGGGTAGACACAAAGAACTTCCATCAAAATTTTCTGGAGGAATGAAACGCAGATTAAATATAGCTTGTGCAATCGCACATAGTCCTAAAATTCTCATTATGGATGAGCCAACAGTTGGAATTGACCCTCAATCGAGAAATAAAATTATGGAAGCAATTAAAACGATTAATAAGAATGGTACAACAATTATTTACACTAGTCACTATATGGAGGAAATAGAAGCTTTATGTAATAGGATTGTTTTAATTGACAAAGGAGTAATTTTAGAAGACTTAGATAAGAGCGTATATAAAGATAAGTATTTAAAACTTGGTTTCAAGACCTTGGAGGATATTTTTTTATATCTTACAGGTACAAATTTGAGAGATTTGGAGGAATAATATATGAGATATTTTTTACCATTGTTTAGATTAGGAATAAAGAGAAGAAGTAAAGATTTTTTTATTTTATTTTATAATATTGTTTTTCCATTAATAACCATAATGTTATTAGGATATTTAACATCAAAATCTTATGGAACAGAATTTACATCATATAACTATTATACTATTGTCACAATACCATTTTGTGTACTTATGGGAATTATTAGTGTTTCATATGCGTCACAAGATGAGAAAATTTCTAGTACATCATATCGTTATATGATTTCTCCTATTTCTATAACAGCACTAGTACTTTCAAAACTTTTTTCTTGTACAATTATACTTTCACTGTGCAATGTAATAACTTTAATGATAATAAAAAGTGTTTTTCAGATAAGTTTTGGTGGAAATTTTTTAGTTATTATTTTTCTTTTAGTGTGTGAATCAACTGTAGTATCAGCTATAGGTTTATTTTTAGGTCTTGCATGCAAAACCTTAGATATACTACGTAATATCATTAATATACCAATAGTGATTTTTGGTTTCTTAGGAGGAGTATTTTTTCCAGTTAGTTCATTAAACCCAATTGTTTCATTAGCAATTAATATATCACCATTGACTTGGGTCAATAGGAGTATAGTTACTTGTATTTATGATAATAATTTTCAACCTATTTTTTATATATCATCTATATTTGTAATGATAAGTATTTTAATTACAGTACTTACAGTTAAATTTTTTAAAAAGGAGGCATTTATATAGTGAACTTAATAGGTATTTTTAATAATAATTTTAAAAGAAATATAAATAAAAAATCAGGATTTTTAGTAACACTCTTATTTCCAATAATTATAGTAATACTTGGAGTAATGGCAAACTACATAAGTAAACCATCTTTTAATATTGGTATTTTAAGTGAGTATAAAAATGAGCAAGTTTTAAATGAATCTGAAAAGAATATTTATACAGATATGGTTAAGGCATTAAAAAGTACTCAAGGAATTGATGTTGAAACTGCAGATTTTAAAACAGTTAAAACTGATATTATAACTGGAAAATATTCTGCTGTTATATATTTTAATAAGGGTAATTTCGAACTTTATTCTATAAAAGATAAAAGTACAAATAATATATTAGAGTATTTAATAGAATCATATAAAGAAGATTCAACACCTATAAATATAAGTAAACTACAAGAAAATACATTAGGGGTTTTGCAAAGAATAATTGCTTTTATTGTATTATTTTTAATGATAACATCTACTATTACAGCATCAATGATTATTAAAGATAAGAATTCAGGTACATTTACAAGAATATTATATTCACCACAAAATATAAGAGGATATGTGTTAGGGAATATGCTATATAACTTTGCAATCACATATTTTCAATATCTAGTTTCTATAACTATTATTAAATTATTTAATATTGATATTAGTATCAGTTATATAAATTTACTTTTAATGGGTGTATGGATATCGGCTTTGGCAACTTCTTTTGGAACATTTGTATCTTCCTTGTTTAATAAAGAGATGTATGCAAATTTATTTGCTACTGGTATATCTCTTATATTATCACTTGCTGGTGGTTCATTTATTCCAATTGATAAAATGCCTACTATGTTGCAAAATATGAGTATCATAAGTCCTATACGATGCTTTATAAGTATTTCCACTTACATGGAAGATGGGAAAGGATGGTTTTCTAATATGAACTATATTTATATTTTAACAGCAATAATAGTAGCTTTAATTTTGTTAACTGTGGGATGCACTAAAAGAGTAAAATATTTAAATAAAATTGAGAACTAAATAAAATTAAAGAAAAAATAAATAGTTATAATTAAAATAAGTAAACAATCACATTATCCTATCAGTGCAATGTGATTGTTTATCCTAGATTATAAATATTATAATACATGGTTATAATACAGATGTTTTTTAGAATAGCCATGTATCAGTATTAAAGCACATTTTTTGTATATCATCAATAAAACAACTTACATGGTATCCATCAGTAGCTGCATGATGTACTGTTATAGAAAGAGGGAGAAGTATTTTTTCATCTTTTTGATGATACTTACCTGATTCAACTGTAGGGAAATAATAATTTTCAAGACCATGATTATGTACAGTAAAGCTTTTAAAACTAATCCATGGAAGACATGAAACAGTATAGCAATTTTTTGGAGGATTAGGTTTTGCTAAAAAACCATAATTTTTTCCATATTGTTCAACATCATTTAAGTAACTCTTATAGAATATTGAAAAATCTTTATTGTATTCTGTCCATATTGATGAAAAAGTTTTATTATCATCATGAAAAATTGCATAGAATGGAGTTAAAGTATCCCAATATCCTAGTTCATTTTCATCATATGCAATCTTTAGTTCTTTATATCGATTTAAACAAGTTGTTACTATATATAGATATGCTGGATAAAATTTGATATTTTTCTTTTTCGTTTCATCAAGTAAATGAGTAATATCTATTTCTATAGTTAAATCAAATCCTACATTTGTCATCTTTGAAAAATAATAAAAATGTGTATATCGTTCCCAGTTTTGTAAGTCAATTTTATGGAATTGTTGTTTATTCATATAAAATCACCATATCCTTTATAAGATTTATTTGATTATCAATATCGTTATCTGTAAGTATTAAAACAGGTGCGGATGTCTTCATACTATCAAACAAGAACATTATGTGTGTTGCAAGTATTGTAGAATTACATTTTTTAAATTCATTTTTAGATTGTCCATAATCTATTAACTTCGAAAGTATTGTAATAGCTGAGTTATATCTTTTGTTCATATAATCATGCTGGTCTTTTTCTACAAAAGCAAATTCATGGATTGCAAAATCTAGTCCAGAATATTCACTTTGTATTTCTGACTTTTGTTGATTAAGAAAATACTCTAACATTTGCCTAGCTGATATATTTTCTTTGATACTTTCATCTAATAAATTTTTAGCATTGTCTTTATGAGAATTTAGCATATCAATAAAAATTTCTTTTGTTGAATTAAAATGTCTGTATAGACCACCACGACTTAAATTACATGCTTCACAAACATCTTTCATAGTTACATTACTGTAGCCTTTTTCAGAAAATAACCTTATTGAAGTATCAATAATAAATTGTTTAGTTTGTATTCCCTTTGTTGCCATAGATTTTCCTCCTTTGCGACATGCGTGTCGCTTTTGATTATAAGACACTTATGTCGCTTTGTCAATTTAAATTTATATAGTATAAAACAGTTAGGTGTAAGATAACTTAATTTATTTTAAATTAAGAAAGAAATTTATTAAAGATAGTAATAATAATATTGACTTTTAAAACTTACATATGTAATATATAAATTACTATCAATTATAATATTTAAGATACATATTTTTTATGAGTATATTTAAAAACAATAGACCAATAAAAAAGTATATAATTGATATATTTATGGGCTTATTTTAAATTTAAAGCTTACATATGTAATATATTGAAGAATAAGGGGGTTTGTATGAAAAAAAAGATAAAAACAAAGAAATTACTAATCCTTGGAGCTTTAATCTGTTTAGTTACAGTTATTATTGGTCTTACAATTAATTTTGTATTGAATGGATTTAATAAAATCAAACCAGATGAAGTATTAAAACAGTATATGTCTTTCGCAAATGAAAGACAATATGAAAAAATGTACAATCTATTAGATGAGAAAAGTAAACTAGAAAACAAAAAAGAAGATTTTATCTCTAGAAATAAAAAAATATACGAAGGAATTAGTGCACACAATATAAGTATTGATATTAAGGGCATTAAAAAAGATGAAGATGAAGGTACAAAAATAAATTATGATTCTAAAATAAACACTTTAGCAGGAGAAATCTCATTTTCAAATGAAGTATTGTTGACTAAAGACAAGCAAAAAAACTATAAAATAAGATGGCAGTCAAAAGTTATATTTCCAGAACTTGAAAATGATAATAAGGTTCTAGTATCAACACTTAAAGCTAAAAGAGGAAATATTTTAGATAGAAATGGTGAAGTACTTGCTGGTCAAGGTCTTGCATCTGTTATAGGATTAGTGCCTGGAAAGATGAGTAATAATGTAGAAGACCTAAAAAAACTATCTGATTTACTAGATATACCAGTTGAGAAAATCCAAAAAAAATTAGATGCATCTTGGGTAAAAGAAAACTCAATGGTACCTATAAAAACTATTGAAAAAATAGAAGAAAATCCAGATGGATCTGTAAAAGAAAAAGATAAATCATTACAAGAATCATTACTTAGCATTTCAGGAGTTAAAATATCTAATACAGAGGTAAGAGCATATCCACTAGGTGAAAAAGCTGGTCATTTAACTGGGTATGTTCAAAATGTGAATGCAGAAATATTAAAAGAAAAAAAGGGAAAGAACTACAATGTTAATAGCATAATAGGTAAAATTGGTTTAGAAAGTTTATTGGAAGACAGAATACGTGGTATTGATGGATGTGAGATTATCATAGCTGATAGATATGGAGATAAAAAAGAAACTTTAGCAATTGTTCCAAAGCAAGATGGGGAAGATGTCAAACTGACCATTGATTCGAAGATACAGAGTAAATTATATGACCAGTTGAAAAATGATAAAGGTTGCGCAGTAGTTATGAATCCTAAAACAGGAGAGATTTTATCTCTTGTAAGTAGTCCATCATACAATCCAAATGAATTTATACTAGGTATGTCAGGGGATAGATGGAAGGAACTCAATGAAAATGAAAATAAACCAATGTATAATAGATTTAAAGCCAGACTATGCCCTGGGTCTTCTTTCAAACCAGTTACTGCTGGTATTGGTATAACAACAGGAAAGATTAATCCTAATGAAAATTTTGGACATAGTGGTCTTAGTTGGCAAAAAGATTCTAGTTGGGGAAGTTATAAGGTAACTACATTAAAGGATTATGGAAATACTGTAAATATGAAAAATGCATTGATTTACTCTGATAATATTTACTTTGCCAAAGCAGCATTAAAAATAGGTGAAAATGTATTATCAAAAGAATTGTTAAAACTGGGATTTGAAGAAAGTATACCATTTGAATTTGGATTAGCTTCTTCAAAATTTGGTACTGACAATAAATTTGATACAGAAATACAATTAGCAGATAGTGGGTATGGTCAAGGTAAAGTACTTGTAAATCCAGTACATATGGCATCAATATATTCAACTTTTGTCAATGATGGAAGTATGATAAGGCCTTATCTTGAATTTAAAGAAAATCCACAGGCTGAATTCTGGAAAAAAGATGTGTTTTCTAAAGAGTCTGTGAAAATTATTCGTGATGATTTAATTCAAGTTATTGAAAATCCAAATGGAACAGGCCATAGTGCTAAAACTGAAGGAGTTACTATTGCTGGAAAAACTGGTACAGCAGAAATTAAAGCATCAAAAGATGATACTACTGGAACAGAGCTTGGATGGTTTAATGCTTTTACAGTTGATGAAAATAGTGACAAACAGTATTTAGCATTAGCTATGGTCGAAGATGTGAAACATCGTGGAGGAAGCCATTATGTTATACCTATTATAAAATCAGTATTTGAAGATTAATATGATGTATTAGAGATTATATTTTTGGCTTATTTTTAGATAAAAGTCAAACTAATAAGAGACTTCACTATATAGTGAAGTTTTTTATTAGTTCAAAAAATAAAATAGTGGCAACAATTGAGGATGTGAGGGAGAGTTGCCACTATTTGTATAGGGTATTATATTATGTTTTTAAGCTAGTTTTACTATCTTCTATGTTTATATAATAAACCTTGTATATGAATTTTATAGAGAATTAATTTGAATATTGTATGAAGTTTTTAAATCTTAAAGAAAAAGTATTAGGTTTTATGTAAATAAATAAAAACTTACATAAATATTTAAACTATTTATAAATAAAATCCCATATTTAGAGTATTTATATAGATATGTGTAAACAAATTACAACCATCAAATTTTTTTATTGTAATTTTAAAAGTATATTTGCATTAATTTGTCTTATATATTTTTTTATCATTTAAAATAGACAATGTTATTTTGGATGCTGTGATACCATTAGAATAATCTTTACTTTGAATGTTTGTTGCAAATAAATAAGTATTTCCATTTTTTTCTACATAGCCTATAAACCAACCATTTACATCTTTTCCATTTATATTAGCAGTACCAGTTTTTCCATAAAGCGATACTCCAGCTTCTTTAGATATCAATAATGAATCTTTTACAATTTTTATATTGTCATCTTTAAATTTAAATTTATTTGTATAAAAATCTTTAAGTAAATTTACCTGTTCAATAGGTGAGATTTTCAAAGAAGATTCTAACCAATAGTTTGATATCCCAGATGAAACATCACAATTTCCATAGTTAATTTTTTTTAGATAAGTTTGTACGTTTTTCATACCATTTTTTTTGTCTAAATCTTGAAAATACCAGTTAACAGAGTTTTCCATAGCAGAAAATAAGTCATGGTCTTTGTTCCAAGAATCATTAGTAGAATACTTCCCATCCCAATGAATGTATGAATTATCTCTTGTTATCACACCATTTTCTAATCCCAACAAAGCACTATAAATTTTATAAGTGGAGTCTGGTGAAATTCTCGTTTTACTTTTTTCTTCATTATAAATATGATACTGATTTGACTCTAAATCATACATTACAAAACTTCCATCAAAACCCTTGAAATACTGACTTAAATCTTCATATAAAGTTTGATTACTTGTAATATTATATTTTTCATTGACATCTGCCATAATGGATAGTGTAGGGCTACTTCCAAATACAATTAAAGCTATTATTGTAAAAATTAAAATACTTTTAAGTTTTAAAGCTTTTGACTCAATTTGGAAATCTGTTATCTTTAATATACGTCTTTTTATTTGCTTTTTTGAACCACCAATATCTGAAGTAAGTGTGAGATTAGATGGTTTTGATAGATTGTCTATAAAATTTATTATGGTATGTCCATATTCTATGTAGCTATTCTCATCAAGTCTTTTTAAAACTGAAATATCACATGCAATCTCACGGTCTAATCTCATTTCTTTAAGTGCATACCAGATAAGAGGATTAAACCAATATAATATTTGGAAAAAACACATTAGATAATTTACTAAAATATCTTTGTTTTTAGAGTGTTGTAATTCATGAAGTAAAATATATCTTATGTCTTTTAAAGATAATTTAGATATAGATTCGCTTGGTAATATAATATGTGGCCTAAAGTATCCAAATGTAATAGGTGTATTTATAATAGATGATTTACATAGTATAAAATTCTTATCTAAACCTATATTTTCTTTACAGTGCTTAAAAAGTGAAAGTATCTCTTCATCTTCTAAAATTTGTACTGATTTTTTTATATTTCCTATTTTAAAATTACAATGAACTGTAATAATTATCATGGTTGTAATTCCAATTATCCATAATGTTAGCAATAAAATATTTAAATTATCGAAATTAGATTGACTCAAAGATACTGAAAAATCTTTTAATGCATTTGAATTATTAATTATACTGTCTGAAGAGTTTTTTACAATAGAAGTATTTGCTGTATTATTTTCAATCTGAGTAAAACTAGATATATAGCTAAATATATTTAAATGATTAATATATTTAAGCGGAATAAATGGGATTATTAACATTATAAGTATCATAAACCCGATATTGTATTGATACATTGCAGAAATATGTTTTTTTAATATTTTTTTAGCAAGCAAAATTATAATAATTAAAAAAGATAAGGTTATTGTGCTAAGCAAGAATCGAATAAAAAATGGAGCATACATACTTACTTATCCTCCTTAGTTTTCCTTTTATCTAAAATATGTCTTAATTCTTCTATATCATCTTCTGATAATTTATCATTCTCTAAAAAATTTAGTACCATAGAATTAAGTGTTCCATTATAAAAGCGATTTAAAAAAGAACTACTTTCTGTAGATACATACTCTTCTTCTTTAACAATTGGAGTATAAACAAAGACTCTGCTATTTTTTTCATATGCCAAAGCTCCCTTTTTAACCAAACGCAACAACATTGTCTGAATAGTCTTAGGACTCCACTTACTTGTTTTTACTAGCTTTTCAATCACTTCATTCGTACTAATAGGAGCATATTTCCAGATGATTTTCATTACTTGATATTCTGCTTCTGAAATCTGTGGTAGTTTTTTCATAAGATACCTCCTTATACTTACATTTGTAATATATAAAGTATATTATCATTAGTTTGCTTTGTCAATTTTTTTAAATAGTTCATTTTTAGTCATCTAGAAAGTACATGTATTTAAATATAAATAGTATTAATTAAGCTGTATATCTATGACTAATTAATCTGTATGTATGGTAAAAAATTAAATATAAGGATTATATTGACAGTTGAAAAAATGGTTGATATACTTATTGTTGATATAACAACTAAAATGGAGGTATAAATTATGATAATTACAGTTATAAATGGAAGCCCTAGAAAAAATGGGGCAACATCAAAGGTTTTGACTCAGTTATGCAAAGATATAAAAAAAATTAAACCAAATGTCAAAATCAATTTTTTTAATCTAAGTGAAGTCAATCCATCATATTGCATTGGTTGTTTAAATTGTTATAAAATAGGTAAGTGTATTAATCAAAATGATAAAGTAGAGTATATTCATGATATAATTACTAAGAGTGATGGCGTTATATTTGGTAGTCCAACTTATGGAAGTAGTGTAACTGGTCTTTTTAAGGTGTTTACAGATAGAGCTCATATGATGTTAGAGCGATTATTGTATCATAAACCATGTATAGCAGTTACAACATATGAAAATGCTCGTGGTTCAAAAGCTATTTCTTTTATGAAATCAATGGTTTTAGATTCAGGAGGTTATGTTTGTGGTCATTTATCTGTAAAGGTTGGATTTAATCAAAATCCTATAGTTGAAAGAGTAGAATCAAAGATACAAAAGGTATCTAAAAAATTTGTTTATTGTATAGAGGAAAAGAAAAATCCACCTGTGTTTTCTCAAATCTACGACTTTATTGCTATGAATATTATTTTAAAGCCAATGGCATTTAAAAATATTGAGCAATATAAAGGAATAATTGATAGATGGGAGGCGCAAGGTATTATTTAGATGGAGGTATTATGAGAGATTTTGAGAAATTATATGAAGTTACAAGTAAGTTAATAAGTACTTCATTGAAAGTAAAAGAAGATTTAAAAAAGATGTTTAAGCAAAATGGGTATGATATAACAACTGATCATTATGCTTTATTAAGATTTCTATGGGAACAAGATGGAATTTCTCAAATAGATTTGTGCGAAAAATCATGTAAGGATAAATCTAATACAACAAGAATTTTAGATGTTATGAAAAATAAAGGCTTGATTGTTCGTAAAGTAGATGTTAAAGATAGACGAAAATTTCAAATATTTTTAACAGATGTAGGCAGAGAATTAGAAGAGCCATTAAATAAAATTGCAGATATATATGCAACAGAGACATTTAAAACTATTTCAGATGAGGAGCTGTCTTTATTTACTGAAGCTTTAGATAAACTCAGTAAATAAGTATAAACTATATTTTAAGAAGTCTTTTTAACTCATTGATGATACAAAACAATAGAAAGAGGGATAGGGATGAGTTCTAAGATTTATTATTTTTCTGGAACAGGAAACTCTTTAGTGGTTTCAAAGACTTTAAAAGAAATGTTAAATGAAAATGGGGAAGTAATACCTTTAGCTATACATAGAAAAGAAAGACATATAGACGTAAATGAAGATATATTGATAATTGTTTTTCCAGTTTATTTCGCTGATGTTCCTGATATAGTAAAGTTTTTTATAGATAAGTTAAATTTTAATAGTAATACTCATATATATGCTATTGCCACTTGCAATGGGGTGGCTGGACACAGTTTATTTACTATAGATAAATTACTTAAGAAAAAGGGTAAAAAATTATCTGCTGGTTTTTTAATTAATATGCCTGGAAATGCTTTGATAACACCTCCAGATGTTGAAGAGGAAAGATTGAGAAGTCAAACTAATAGAGTAGCTGAAGTTGCAAAATGTATCAATAACTTGGAATTTGGAAATATAGAGGGAAAAAACAATTTAAAGTCACATATAGATAGTGTTGTACTTCGTCTAGTAGGTAAAAACATGCAGATTGCCACCACTAAATTTTTTGCAGAAGATAATTGTAATGGGTGCGGAACATGCAAAAGAGTTTGTCCATTAGAAAACATAAGTATAGTTGACAGAAAACCAAAGTGGGGTAATGAGTGTGAAAGATGTTTAGCCTGTTTTCATTGGTGTCCAAAAGAGGCTATTAATATAAAAAAATCGTTTTTGACAGATAGAAAGAAGTATCACCATCCAGATGTTACAGTAAAGGATATATTTTTAGATAAATAGATATGTTTGATTTGTTCAATGATGGACAATATTAAAGGTTAGTGATAAATAATATTAAATAAAAATTTAAATTTACTATAAAAAAAGTACTATAATTATAACTTATGATTTGAAAAGTAGAGTGCCTCAAAGCGTTTTTATGAGGCACTTTTCTATTATTTTATAAGTTCTATCATTTTTTGAATATCTTCTGAGGCCATTTCGAATTTTGATTTTTCAATCAATAAGTTTCCACCAGTCATAATATATGATGGGAATATTCGTAAATTGTCATAATAAAGTTCATTATTACGAAGTTTGTATGTTGAAATAGAAGGAACTGCATTCTTTTTTGTATGTTTTTTAGTAATCATATTGAAAGATTTTTTTGCTACATCTCCCATTAACATTATTACCTTTAGATTACTGAATAATTTAATTTCTTCTTCTAAAATAGGCATGTGCGATTGAATAGTGTCGCGAGTTATTGTATATTCTGATTTAGGTAATTTTACTGCATTGGTTATATATATGCCTAGATTTAAGATATCGTTTATGCTAGATACTTTTATACCTGCATTTTGGAATAAAGGGATTGTATTTTTTAAGTAGTCAGCATGCTCATCTAAACTATAAAAATCATCATTAGGATTACTTGGTACAACTTCGTTAATCATTATAGTTTTTATAGAGTCTGTATCTATTGTTATATTGGGAAGATATGATAAGACTTCATTATCCTCAAAAAGATTATTATTTTTAATAAATTCATTTAAAGTTGATTTTATATTTATCTTCATATGTTTAAGCTCCTTAATTTTAAGCCTTAAATACTATAAAAAGTAATTGTAAAGCAAAAGAATTTTAAAAACATAATAGCACAATAAACATGACAACATAATGTCATGTTTATTAATTAATAACTTATATAAAGAATATCCTTTGAAAAGTTCAATTCTATTTAAAAACATAAAAAAAGACCATAAATAAAGGCGATAGCAATATTTGTGGTCATAAAGATATATAATCAAAAAATCTATAGGATTATAGTTTTAAAAAGATAACTTATTATGTTTTATTTATAGATATTAATTTATTATTATCATTCTATAATATCTATACAATCAATAATATCCATTTTTTTAATTCTCCTTAAAGGAATAAGAGTGGCTATAATACATGCAACTATAGAAACAAGTGTAGCTTGTGAAATCGAAACAATTGGGATATTAGTAAAATCAATTTTTTCTATAGTAGCCATGTTTATTATAATAGCACTGGCATATCCTGCAATTGAACCAAATATAGAAGCAGAGATTCCATAATAACAACCTTCCCATAAAAACATTTTGTATAAACTACTGTTACTCATACCAATAGCTCTCTTAACTCCAATTTCATTAATTCTAGTATTAATGTTTGTATGAGTTGTGTTAATAATGTTTAAAGTACCAATCAAACCTACAAATAGTATAATAGTCCATGCTAAAAATTGTATTTGTTTGAAACTTTCTTTAAGTTGGTTGTCTGATTCAATATACGATATCCAACGAGAACCTGGATTGTTTTTGCAAATTTGTTCAATAGATAATTTTATTTCTTCTAAATTTGATTTATCTTTAGCATAAACATTTATCTGACTGAATCTATTTTTATTTGTTAGGGTGTCATATACAGTATCATATACAATAACATCAATACCATTTAACCAACCATTACCCTGCAAATTAATCATTTTATCTACAGTATTGTATACTTTTAATTGTTTTTTATTAATTGTAATATTATCCTTTGGTTTTAGATTTGTAGCCTTAAATTTTGTATCTGATGTAGAAATAGCAATTGGATTTTTTATAAGACATAGAGAGCCATTTTTGAAATCCTCCAATAAAGAATCTTTTACAGAAGGTATTAATTCTTTAAGAGTTTGTTCATCAACTCCAATAACTTTTAACATTTCAGAACCATTTTTAAAGTTAATATCTGTATTTATTTCCCCTTGTTTATATTCAGAGTATTTGATAAAAGAGGTACGATTGATATTTTTCATGTTAACTATTTTATCTAGCGTAGATTTATCAAAGCCAGGCACTTCATTTATTAAAGAAAAATCTCCTTTTTTTAAGTCACTAACCGATTTGGATACATCTAATACATTAGAAAATTCACTCAGTGCAACAAATACTGTTATACTCATAAATAATGATAGTATAGTTATTATAGTTCTACCTTTATTTCTTTTTAGATTTAGCCATGCTAGATGTCTTTCGAAGTTTTTGATTGGTTTTTCTCGTTTAATCTTAATTTTTCTTTTGATTTTGATAGTGCTACCAGCCATAGCAATTTTAGGAGAAACATGTGAAGCATATATTGCTGATGGTAAAGCCGCAACAAATGAAAATACTAGTGAAATACTAACACTTAATAATAGTGGAATTAAGTATGCTGTTGAATTTCTCTGTATAATCTCAGGCATTTGTTTACTGTCATTTACTAAAAATATATCTGGATTTAAAATATTCGTAACCATCTCAGTTATGCTTTCAGAAGAAACAATTCCAATTATAGCTCCAATAGGTATAGCGATAGCGCATAAAAATAAAATTTGTAAGATAATAATTTTATATAGTTGCCTTGGTTCAGCTCCAATTGCTCTTAAACATCCATACTCTTTGATTTTCTTTGTAACAGAAATTTTTAAAATATTATAGATTACAAGTCCAGAGGCCAGTAGTACTAAGAGTGCAACAAATAAAGATATTATTATAATTATAGACATGCTATCACTATTGGAACTGTTTTTATCTCCTTCAAAGTTAATTCCTAATGTATTTAAATAAACCCAGTTGTATTGAATTGAACTACGAGAAATATTGACTTTTTTGGCTAATTGATTTACAATTTCCTGAAATTTATTTTGTTGCTTTATTTTAAAATCCAATGATGATAAAGCATATCTTTTAGGTAATAGATTTTCTGATGTACCTTTACCTACAACACTATTTACTATTCCACTTGCATAGCCTGTGTAGTCATTTTCTAAAATACCACTTAGTTTAAAATTGGTTTTATAACCATAGGGTTGTTCTGTATCATTTAAGAGTGAGATATTTAAATCCATAGGAATAGTTATACCAAGTTTTGGTTTTATTCCCATAAGTTGTAAGGTGTTTTCATCTAAAGCAATCTCATTTTTATTTTTAGGAAGATTTCCAAACTTTAGTTTCATTAGTTTTGGATAGTTGGAAAGTCCTATTTTATCGTATTCTTTTACAAGTATAGAGATACCTTTATTCTTTATTTTACTAGTACCAAGTGTTGTTGAAAGACCAGCTTGGTAGATTCTATTATCTTTTTTTAGTTTATCAACTTGAGTTTTATTGAGTTGGTGAAAGGATACATGTCTATCACCATTAAAAGAGCGAGCTTGCTCTTTTCTTAAGTTTTGAAGTATGCCAATTGATTGACCTACTACAGTTGTCATTATAGTTGACATTATTATTGCAATAACAATTAATGTAGTCATAAGTTTTTGGTTTTTTAACTCTTTTATTGAAAGTGAAAGGTAATTCTTCATTACTATTTCACCTCCATAAGTACACCATCAATTATTGAAAGCCGTCTGTCAGCAAGCTTTGCAATCCTATCATCATGAGTTATTACTACTAGAGTCTTTTTAAATTGTTTTGATGTTTTAATAAGAAGATTCATAACTTCACTACCACTTTTGCTGTCTAAGTTTCCTGTAGGTTCATCTGCAAATATTACATTTGGCTTTGCAATTAATGCTCTAGCAATAGCAACTCTTTGTTGCTGACCTCCTGAGAGTTCATGTGGAAGATGATGCAATCTATCTGAGATTCCAAGCAATGATGAAATTTCATTTAAGTATTCTTTATCAGGTTGTCTTTTATCTAATAATACAGGCATTGAAATATTTTCTGAAGCTGTCAAAACTGGTAGTAGATTAAACTGTTGAAATACAAATCCAAAACATTTTCTTCTAAGAGTGGAAAGTTCCTTTTCACTATATTTATACATATCTTTCCCATCAAGTAATACCTGCCCAGATGTAGGACTATCTAATCCACTCAAGATATGTAAAAGTGTACTTTTTCCACTTCCAGAAGGTCCAATGATAGAAACAAATTCACCTGAGTTTATTTCTAAATCAATGTTGTTTAATGCAATAACTTTGTTGTTATTAGAACCATATATTTTTGATAGTTGTTTTGCTTTTATAATCATAAAAAACACACTCCTTTTTTGTATAAGAAGAGTGTAAGTCATAAAACTCAATTTTCTCTCAACTTTTATACAATTATATAAATAAAAGTAAATTATAGACAAAAAGGATATAAATATATTTGAAATACTGTGTTAAAAAATAAGATAGATAGACTTATCTATATCTATTATTTTGAATCTCAATAGAAATTATAATTTAATAAAGAAATAAGAATAAAAAATTAAAATGAAATTTCCTTAGAGAAGTTTAATTAGTTTAAAGAAAATATTTAAAGAAAATTTATTAAAACTAGGCAGATTTAAGGGTATTTGTTGAGTACAATTCAATTCGTAGGGGTATAAGGGTTAAATGGATGTAATTTACTATTAAAGAAAAAGATTCCAAAATAAAGTAGGAGTTGCTATGAACATTTTTACTTAATATTTTTATTTGTTCATAGTGGTTGATATAGGAGGATAACTACTAATAAAATTAACTGTAGCTTTGAAATATAAAGCTGTTATGGATTATTATTGTGATATAATAATTGTAAACATAAAATTAAACCAGATATTGGGAGGACTATAGAATATTGGGAAGACTATACAATATGAAGATAGTATTCGCAAAACTGCGAATAGGTGCAGTTCCACTTATCTTGAGCATTGCCCTAATTTTGACAGGTATATTGTCAGTTCGTTCTATCAACAACCTTGAGGGAGATGCACGTGTTATCAATTATACAGGTATTATCCGTGGTGCTACACAGAGACTGATAAAAAAAGAACTTGCTCATGTACAGGATGATAGTTTGATTGCACATCTAGATGATATACTAACAGGGCTTTCTAATGGAAGTGCTGAACTTAATTTAATAAGACTTGAAAGTGAAGAGTATCAATCATTATTAGTAGAAATGAAAAAGGATTGGTCAGATATTAAGGTAGAAATCATGAGTTATAGAGATGGCGGTTCTGGGGACAAACTGTTTGAGATGAGTGAAGATTACTTTAACTTAGCGGACCAGTTGGTAATGGCTGCAGAGGTATATACTGATAAAATCGTTCAAGATGCTCGAAATTTATTGTTTTATATTAATATAGTGTTTATATTGATGGCAGGGCTATGTACTGTTTTTGCTTTCTGCCAAGATAAACGTCGCAGAAGATTGATTGAAGTTGAAAATGAGAATAAACTAAAGAACGAACAGTTATCAAAAAGGTTGCAAGAATTGCTTGTTCCTATAAATGAAATAACAGAACTAATGTATATATCAGACATTGATACCTATGATTTGCTATTTGTCAATGAAGCTGGAAAGAAAACTTTCAATATCAATGATGAAGAGCATTTGAAGTGTTATAAAGTATTGCAGGGATTTGATTCTCCATGTTCATTCTGTCAGAATTCTATTCTAAAAAAGGATGAAAATTATACTTGGGAACATACAAACCCAATCACTAAACGCCACTACTTATTAAAAGATAGATTAATGGAGTGGGAGGGCCGCACAGCAAGAATGGAAATTGCATTTGATATTACTGAAGCAACTAATGAAAAAATTGAACTAGAGAGCCGTTTGAAGAGAGATAATGTTCTTGTTGAGTGTATTCGAGAACTTTATCGCAATCATGAAACGTTAGATGCTACTAATTATGTATTGGAACAGGTAGGAAATTTGTTTTTAGCTGAACGTGCCTACATTTTCTTATTTCATGGTGATAATCTATCTAATATTGCAGAATGGTGTAAAGAAGGTATAATTCCACAAATTGATAACCTACAGGATTTACCACAGTCAGATTTTGCAATGTGGCTCAATGTGTTTCAAAAGCGAGGCAATGTAGTTATTCATGATATAGAAGACTTAAAATTGACTATGGAGTTTGAATATGAGATTCTTTTACAACAGAAAATTAAGCGTCTGGTCATGGTTCCATTAGAGCGTAATGGAAAATTAGATGGGTGTATTGGACTTGATAACCCCTCTATAAACTTAACGGAAAATGCAGCTACATTTCTTGAAACTCTTAGTTATTTTATTATGATTGCAATGCATAGAAATGAAAATGAGGAAGTTCTTTATCGTTTAAGTTATTTAGACACTCTTACTTCTTTTTATAATAGAAACCGTTATATTCACGATATTGATAACCTTGTGGGCGAAAAAAATTCTATTGGCGTAGTATATTTAGATGTAAACGGACTCAAGGAAATCAATGATAATTTGGGACATGATTCTGGTGATGAGTTGCTTAAAGCATGTGCAAAAATCATTCAAAATAGCTTTGAAATAGGTTCCTACTATCGAATTGGTGGTGATGAATTTGTAATTATTTGCATAGATATAAGTGAGAATGAATTCAATGAAAAAGTTCAAAAATTAAGGAATAATTTTATGAATGATGAATGTAAAGCTGCCATTGGTTCAAAATGGGAAGAAAATTGTGAAAATATTCAATTCATTATAAAAACTGCAGACGAACTCATGTATGCTGATAAAAAAGAATTTTATCATAACCATCGTGCAACAGGACGCTATCGACATAATACTGATGTATTAGAAGGTTCAGATAGATTGAAAGAAAAAAATATTTAATAAACAGTTTCAAGTTTATCTGTACATAAATTTATACATAAAGAGTAAAGAAGTTATTTAAGCAGAAGCATTAGTATGTTATTTGAATGATAATGGACTGAGTTAATTGACAGATAAATTTATTATTGTATTATAAAAATTAAATTTAATTAGCGAAATAGATTTTTATGTATTTGAAATGTGTTGTGTAAATCTATCTGATTTAAAAAAATCAGATAGATTATATTTATGTTTAAGGTTGCGTCTTTTTATTAGAATGTACGCTATAGGGTATATTTTAATAAAACTTAAAAGTTTATTATGTTTTATACAAGAAAATCTAGATTAAAAATTAAAGTACCTCTAGTCTTTTGTTGAGAACTTTGTTGTAATTTTAGCACCACCAATTGGATTGTTTTCAATAAAAATAGAGCCACCATGTTTCTCACATAATACTTTAGATATATAAAGACCCATACCAAAATTTAAGTTGTTATTATTTAAAGTCTTATCTTTATAAAAAGGTTTTAATGCTGATTTTATAGATTCTTCACTAAATCCCACACCATCATCTTCAATTACGAAAGTAAGGAATTCTTGCTCAAGGTATATAAGTATAGATATTTTATTTTTTGCATATCTAAATGCATTTGATATTATATTTTCAATAACTCTATGAATAATATTTTCATCAAATAATACGTTTATATTATCCACTTTATTTGTAATTTTAAAAGATTTTCCAGCTTGTTTTGATAGAATGGAGATATTGCTATCTAAGTTTTCTACAAAAGCATTTATACTTGATGTAGATTTTGTAATAACTAGGTCTTCTAATCGTTGAGCATTACTCATACTATTTACATAGTATTCAATTCTGTTGATATGTTCAGACATAAGTTGTGCAGTTGATAAAATTTTTTTATCACTAAGTTTTCCTGTTGGCATGTATTTTATTAAATAATCTGAGTATCCCTTTAGAACAGTAAGAGGATTTCTTAAATCATGAGAAAAAGCAGCATTAAGCTGTTTTCTATCGTCTATCATAGTCCACATTTTTATATTATTTTTATTTAGTTGCAACCTCATTTTCTCAAAAGCACTACACAGATTACCTAATTCGTCATTACTCTTATATTCTAAGTAAAAATCTAAGTTATTATTGGATATTTCGTTTGCTCCTTTATTAAGTATTTCAATAGGTATCTTTAATTTTACCTTATAAAAAATTATATCAGCCAATAATAGAAGTCCTATAAAAAATACGAGTGGGAGTATAAGCTGAAGTGTGCTAATTATATTAATCAATACTTTATCAAAATCACTATATTGATTTAAATTATTTTGCACTATGGTTATAGTTTCTGTGTATAAAGGAGTTTGTAAATATTTGTCTTGTATAGAGTGATATATGTAATTAAGTAAAATGTATGAGACTGTTGTAAGTACTGATGCTATAATTAATGAAGATAGAGTGAGAAAGAAAAAAGATTTTTTTAATGACATATTCTTTATTTTATCCATTTGTAACCAGCTCCCCATACTGTTTCTATGTAATTTTCAAGAGTATATCTTGATAATTTAATTCGTATTTTTCTGATATGTTCCATTATAACATCACTATTTCCATTTTTATCATAGCCCCATATTCTATCATAAATTCTCTCTCTATCAAATACTTGACCAGGGTTCGTAGAGAGAAGTTCTACGATATCAAATTCTTTTTTTGAAAGTGAAACTTGGTTATTATCAATGGAAATTGACCTTTTTTCATAGTCTATTACTAAATCTTTATAAAAATTGACTTTAGTATGATTTGATTTTCTTTGTTCGCGTCTTAAGTGAGCAGAGACTCTTGCCCCAAGTTCCTCTAAATCAAAAGGTTTTACAATATAATCATCAGCACCAACACGAAAACCATTAATTTTATCATAGTTTTCAATTTTGGCTGTTAAAAATAAGATAGGACATGATATATAGTTTCTAATTCTACTGCAAACTTCAATTCCATCTATTTCAGGCATGTTTATATCAAGTAGAATAATGTCTGGATTTTTAGATATTTTTTCTAGTGCTTCTTTTCCATTTTGAGCAGTGTAAACTTCATAATCATTTATTTCAAAATAATCTTTTAATAAAGTGGTGATTCCTTTCTCGTCATCTACAACAAGTATTTTACTGTTCATAAAAATTCTCCTTTCTAAATAAAACTTTTTAAACAACTTCTATTTTAGTATAAAAATCTCAAGAATTTCTCAAATTATTAAATTTACATAAAAATATAATAGTTTTAATGATTAAAATTAGTATATTTTTATATACTAAATAAATCAAGTGTCTAATTATTGGAAAATTTAAGCATGTAGTTAATAGTCTTTATTTGAGTATTCTAATTTTAATATATAAAGATGAATAATTTTCCAAAAGGGCATCTTGGGAGGAGTATTTTATGAAAGATAAAGTTATTTATTATTTTACATCAACTGGAAATAGCCTAAGTGTAGCAGAGAGTATATCGAATAAAATAAATGCAAATATAATTAGAATATGTGAAACAACTGATGTAGATTGTAATAGTGATATGATAGGATTTGTATTTCCATTATATTTTTGGGAGTTACCTAATCTTGTTTCTAAATTTATATCAAATCTAAATATTAAAAGTGATAAACCATATATTTTTGCTGTAGTAACTTGTGGAGGCATGATAGGTGGAAGTGCGCTTCATGATGTGAATGCTTTATTGAAAGAGAAGGGTCATGGACTAAATCTAGGTTCAAGGATACAGATGGTTTCTAATTACATTTGTGAGTTTAAAATAAAAGATGATAAAAAAATTGATAATTTACTTAGAAAAGCAGAAATCAAGGTTAATGAAGTGTCAGAAGATATTGTAAATAAGAAAAGTAATAAAATTGGCAAAACAAATTTTATATACAAGAAGTTTTATAAAAAATATATTTCATCTTGTGCAAATCAAGATAGCCATTTTTCAGTTGAAGATACCTGTATAGAATGTGGTATTTGTTCAAAAGTATGTTCTGTAAATAATATAGACGTTGAAAAGGGGAGACCGAAGTTTTTACACAATTGTGAACATTGTTTAGCATGTGTACATTGGTGTCCTAAGCAAGCGATTCAATGGAAAGATGTAACTAAAAATAAAAAGAGATACCATAATCCAAATATAAAGTTGGAAGATATGATAAGTGAGAAAAGTAAAGATATTTAATAAAAAATGACTACTATTAATCAATTAGTAACTAAGAGTAGTTGGGATAATTACCATAATAAAAACCCCATAAATATTTTAAATAATTAATTTAGGGGGTTTTATAATTTTTTATTTTAAAATATTAAGTTCATATAAGTCTGTTCTTCTATGTTTAAGTAATGGTAATTGTTGTCTTATGTCAGGAATTAAATCTCTATCAATATCAGCATAGATAATGCATTCCTTTTCATCAGCCTGAGCTATAATTTTTCCCCAAGGGTCTGAAATTCTTGAATTACCAAAAGCTATGTAAGAAGCATCTTTATTTCGAGCAGGTGCAGCACCAACATAAAATATCTGATTATCTAAAGCACGCATTCTGATAGATAATTCCCAATGTGCAGGTCCAGTTGTCATATTGAATGCTGCTGGCAAGATAACGATTTCTGCACCTTCAAGAGCCATTAAACGTGATAATTCAGGGAAACGAATATCATAGCAAATAGCAATACCCATCTTTCCATATTCAGTATCTATTATAGTAACATCATTTCCAGCAGTAAGAGTATCAGATTCTTTAAAGCTAACTTTTCCTGTAACTTCAATGTCAAATAAGTGCATTTTGCGATGTTTTCCAATTAAAGTTCCATTTTTATCAAATACATAACAAGTATTATAGATTTTGCTATCTTCTAACTCTGGAATACTACCAGAAATTAGATAAATACCATGTTTTTCGGCTAGTTTACTCAATGTATTTGTTGTTTCACCTGGATATTCTTCTGCAAATTTAGGAAAGTATTTATTTTCATATGGACAATTAAACATTTCCGGTAAAACCACAATTTTAGCCCCATTATTGGCAGCTTCTGTTACCATTTCTACAGCATGATTAATATTTTCAATCTTGTTTTCTGTAGTAATCATCTGACACACTGCAATTTTGTAGGAATTCATAAAAATTACTCCTTTCGATATTTTTATGTTATTATAACATATTAAATAAAAATTAGATATAAATACAAAATATGTAAGTTGAATATGTTATATAACCAAAGAGTACAAATTACTATAGATATATATTTTAATTTATACTCTTATAATTTATATCATATCAATATATTGACTTTTTTTACCTATGTTGATAGTATTATTTTAAAGACAATAAAATAATACTAGAGTTTTATAGGGTTCCGCAATTATTAATGATTGGTCTGGTCCAAGATAAAACCCACAACATAATTTTGTTGTGAACACGGAAGGATAAAAACCTGGGAGATATTTTATAATATTTCTCAGGTTATTTTATTGCTAAAAAAGAGATATATTATTTGAAAAGAGGGATGATTTATATGAAATGGTTATTTTTATTTATTGCAGGACTATTTGAAGTTTTTTGGGCATTTCAATTAAAAAATTCACATGGATTTTCTAAGTTGACTCCAAGTATACTTACTGTTGTTGGGATGATTGTTAGTTTTTATTTTTTATCATTGGCGCTTAAACATCTTCCGCTTGGAACGTCATATGCCATATGGACTGGAATTGGTACAGTTGGAACTGCTATTGTAGGAATTGCTCTTTTAAATGAACCAGTTAATATGGCTAGAATTTTATGTATAGGTCTTATTGTAGTGGGGATTGTAGGATTGAAATTATTATCTAGTAACTAATAAGTATGAATTAGGATAAATAGTAGGAGGTGATAGTTATAGAATATAGAAGCTAATTTATAGGAATTAAGTGCATCAGCAGAATAAAAGATGCTATAAAGTTAGAAATTATAAAATGTTGTAATAATACAATAAAAAAGCTATGAAATTAGAAATTATAAAATGTTTTAAAGTAATTGATATTTTATAGAATTTCTGATTCATAGCTTGTTTTTATTTATAAGTTTATTAGATTTGTATTTGAAAATTATATGTATATATTCTGTATAATTATTTTGCTAATAATAAAGCAGTTAAATCCATAGGGTCAACTATTACACCATCTTTATAAACACGCATATTTCCAGATGCTATCTCATCTATTAATATTACTTCATTATTGTAGAATCCAAATTCAAACTTAATATCATAAAGTTCAAGTCCTTTTTCAGCTATAGTATCACGAACTATGTTAGAAATTTTTTGAGTCATACTCTTCATTGAATCAAATTGAGCTTGAGTCATAATATTTAAAGCTTCTAAACCTTCAGATGTTATAAGTGGGTCACAACGGTCATCATCTTTTAAAGTTGCTTCTACATAACAGTCTAACTTAGCTCCTTCTTCAACACATGAACCATAACGACGTAAGAAACTACCAACAGCTCTATAACGACAAATAACTTCTAATCCATTACCAAAAACTTTTGCTGGTAACACTTCCATAGTTGCATCTTCTAAATTAGCACTTACATAATGAGTTTTAATTCCAGCATTGTTTAGAATTTCAAAGAACTTAACAGATGTTTCTAAATTAGCCTTACCAATTCCATCTATGCTTAGCCCTACAGTATTTTCACCTGGATCGAATACACCATCTTTGCCAGTTACATCATCCTTAAATTTAAGTAAGAAATTTCCATTATCTAATTCAAAAACATCTTTAGTCTTTCCTTGATACACTTTTTTCATAAACAACCTCCAAAATATTAAATTATTATATTGAATAAGGCATTAGTGTCAAAAAAGTTCTGGTATTCGTATAAAAATCTATATTGATGCCTTATATTTAATATTATATCACAAAAATAGAGAATTTTTCCGAACATTTTTATAAAAATAATAAAAAAAGTACATTTTATGAAAAATTTTAGAAAAGTACTCAGAAAGAAAGTGAGTGTCATTTGTATTAACACACATAAGTTTTTGTAGGAAATTTTTTTGACACACTTTGACACACATATAATAACAGTGTGATAAATGGCATGAAAACTATATTTACAAATGTTGGCATAAAAATTGCTCTATATATTTTACATAAAAAAGATGAGTATATATCTAAATAAAATAAACAATAGAGGTGGTTAATATGAAGTCAGTTAAGTTCTATGGTGTAAGAGATACAAGAGTAGAGAATGCAGATATACCTAAAATATTAGAAAAAGATGATGTAATAGTTAAAGTAAAAGTTGCTGGTATATGTGGCTCTGATATATCAAAATACTCAAAGACAGGCCCTCATATGGTTGGAGAAATCTTAGGACATGAATTTTCAGGAGAAGTAGCAGAAGTTGGTACAGAAGTAAAAGATTTTAAAATAGGAGATAGAGTTGCTGTTTGTCCAGCTATGCCATGTTTTGAATGTGATGAATGTAAAAAAGGGTTGTATTCAAGATGTAATAATGTAGCAATAATAGGCAATAAAGAGCTTGGAGGATGTTTTGCTGAATATACAAAGGTAAAGGAAAGAAATTTGATAAAAATACCAGAAGAAATAAGTTATGAAACGGCTGCTGCTTTAGAACCAGTGTGTATAGCAGGGCATGGACTTTTTAGGTCAGAAACTAAGGTAGGAGATACTGTTGTAGTACTTGGAACAGGACCAATAGGCTTATTTTCAATACAATGGGCAAAAATATTTGGTTCTACAAAAATAGTGGCTATAGATGTATTTGATGAGAAATTAGAATTAGCGAAGGAATTAGGAGCAGATATTTGTATAAATGCAAAAGAAAAAAATATTGTAGAAGAGATAAAAAAATTAACTAATGGAGCTGGAGCAGACATTGTTATTGAATCAGCAGGAACTCCAATGACATGTGGTCAGGTATTATTATTAGCCAAAAAAGGTGGGACAGTACTGTATGCAGGAGTACCATATGGAGATGTAGCTTTAAGCAGAGAACAATTTGAGAAGATAGTGAGAAGTGAGCTAACTGTGAAAGGAACTTGGTTTGGAAATTCATTTCCATTTCCAGGAAAAGAATGGAGTGCTGGCTTGTATCATATGCAAAAAGGTGACATGAATGTTGAGAAATTGGTGACACACAGAATAAATTTAGATGAAGTGCCAGATTATTTTGAAAAAATATACAAAAGAGACATTTTCTTTGGTAAGATAATGATTAATGTGGCTAATTAAGGTAGAGCAATAAAGATAGTAATTTATAATGTATATAAAAAAGTTAAGAGAGGTATGATTCATATGGCAGGAATAATTATAGCTGCACATGGGAATATGGCTAAAGCAATGTTAGAAAGTGCTGAATTAATAGTAGGGAAACAAGAAAAAGTAGAAACTTTAGGATTAAACCATGGTGACAGTATAGATGAGTTTAGTAGAAAATTAGAAAATGGAATTGAAAAATATAAAGATGAAGGTATTTTAGTATTACTTGATTTTTATGGAGGAACTCCTTTCAATACATCTGCTGTTATAATAAATAAATTTGCTAAGGAATGTGAATTAGAATGTTTAACAGGTGTAAATTTGCCTATGCTTTTAGAGCTGTTTTTAAACAGAGATACTATGAAGTTAAAAGATTTAAAAAATTTATGTGAAGAAGTTGGAGTTTTAGGAATTAAAGATGTAAAAGCAGCTTTAAATATATAAAATAAATTAAAATTTTGGAGGAATTATTATGAGAAATATAGCATTAACAAGAATTGATGATAGATTAATACATGGGCAAGTTATAACTGCTTGGTGTAAGATTACATCAGCAAAGAGGATAGTAATAGTAGATGATTTAGTTGTAAAAGACCCTTTTATAGTTCAAGTCTTACAAATGGCAGCACCCTCAACTGTTAAGGTTGAAGTGCATGATATAGAATCAGGTGCTGAAGTTTTAAAATCATATGATGGAGATGAAAATTTAATAGTATTAGTTAAATATCCTAAAACTGTTTTAGGTCTAGTAAATAATGGAGTAGATTTAAAAGAATTAAATGTTGGGGGTATGGGAGCTGGTCTTGGAAGAAAAAGTTTTTATAAGAATATATCAGTATCAGATGAAGAGAAAGAAATATTTAGGGAATTAATATCAAAGAATGTTAAGTGTTTTATACAAATAGTTCCAGATGCAAAGAAAATTGATGTAGGAACATTGTTGTAAGACCTATTTTGTAAATATTTAAAATTAAATAAGGAGGAAGAACATGCAAATTTCACTAATTCAAGCAGTTTTAATAGCAATTTTTTATTATCTTTCTTGGAGTCCATGGCTAACTTATGTTGGATTTTTTACATGGAATAGACCTTTATTAGCTGGATTTGTAACAGGAATTATACTAGGAGACCCAGTTCAAGGAGCAATTATAGGTGCAGGTATAAATATGATATATTTAGGATTCATATCAGCAGGAGGGGCTCAAATGGGAGACCCAGCTTTTGCAGGATATGTGGGGACTGCTTTAGCTATAGCATCTAATTTGGATGTAAGTACTGCAATGGCAATAGCTGTTCCATTAGGTACTGTTGCAACTGTACTTTGGATAGGTAAAATGACAGTCAATTCTTTTTTTGCACACTGGGCAGATAGAGAGGTTCAAAAAGGAAATATAGATAAAGTAGCATTTATAAATATAGTTCCACCTCAGATACTATTGTTTGTAATGAGTTTTATACCAGCATTATTAGTTGTTTATTTTGGGCCAAATGCAATAGATGGAATGTTAGAAGTAATGAATGATAATGTGTTACATGTATTCAATGTAATTGGAGCTATGTTACCAGCGTTAGGAATTGCTATGAACTTAAAATTAATTGGAAATAAGTTTACTATGCCATTTTTCATATTAGGTATATTAATGGCTGTTTATTTTAAAGTAGATATAATAGTAATATCTGTTATTGGAGTAATACTTGCTCTTACAATTACTTCAATTAAATATGGAAAAGATGGTGCGACATCTTAAATATATAAGAAAGGGGAAAAAATTATGTCAGATACAAAAAGTGAAGTAGCTAAGAAAACGTTAAGCAAAAAAGATGTGATAAAGTCATGGCTAAGATGGTTTTTCTTTGCACAATCTAACTACAATTATGAAAGATTACAATCAACAGCATTTTCACATTCAATGTTACCAGTACTTAAGAAGTTATATCCAGATAAAGAAGAGTTAAAGCAAGAAGTAGAAACTCACTTGGCATTTTTTAATACAGAGCCTATATGTGGATGTGTTATACATGGAATAACAATAGCTATGGAAGAAGAAAAAGCTAATGGTGCAGATGAAATAAGTGGTGATGGTATGAATGCCATAAAGACAGGTTTAATGGGACCATTGGCAGGTATTGGAGATACTTTAACTCAAGGAGTTATAACACCTATAGTATTAGCTGTTTGTATTGGTTTAACTGAGGGAGGAGCATCAATTGCAGGACCGATATTATTTGTATTGGCTCAATATATAATAATGACCTCAATTTCATTTGGAATGTGGACAAATGGATACAAGTATGGTAAAAAAGCTGTTGAAAGTATACTTCAGGGTGGAATAGTAAATAAAGTTATAGAAGGTGCTTCGATACTAGGGACTTTAGTTATGGGCGGACTAGTAGGTAGATTTATTAATTTATCTACACCAATAAGTTATACTAGTGGAGATTTTAAATTTAGTCTTCAGACAGATTTACTTGATAAGATATTTCCAGGGTTAATTCCTTTGGTACTTACTTTATTGGTACTCTTTGCTTTAAAGAAAGGTCTTTCTCCAATAAAAATAATGGGTATATTGATAGTGGTAGGTGCTATTACAGGTATATTAGGATTATTTTAAATAAATGCATATGATGTATTGATGAGGATTTTAGATAAATTGGCTATATCTATAAAATACAATAGCAATTAGGGTAAATTAGATTATTAATAGATTAAGATTTAAGCTTTAAGCTTAGATAAGTCGTGTAGAATATATAATTTTGTAAAAGGTATCTCAAAATGATTTTTAAATCATAGGTGAGGTACCTTTTTTATTTATGTATAAAATCTTATGGGATTGGATAAAAATATTAATTTTATATAGAAGAGTTATTTTGTAGGTTTCTGCTTTATATTAATATTTAGAGATTAACAATTATATTTAAAAATTTTGCAGAGTTAACTATGTGTTTAAATTTATAGATTTAGTATTAAAGCTTATCTGTACTCTATTTTATATTGGTATTTAGTAATAATTGTAAACTTCTTGTAACATATATTTTATATAATTGAAACAATGGATATAATATGAAATATAATAAATTTAGGGATGTGAATATATGAATGTATTAATTGCTGATGATGAAGTGAGTATGATTAAGATACTTTGTGCTTATTTTAAAAAAGAAGGCTTCAATGTATTTACTGCAAAAAATGGGGAAGAGGCTTTAGATGTTTTTTATGAAAATAAAATAGATTTAGCAATACTGGATTGGATGATGCCAGTAATTGATGGAATAGAGGTTTGTAAAGAGATAAAGGAAAATAGTAACACAAAGGTACTTATGTTGACAGCTAAAAGTCAAAGCGAAGATGAAATCGAGGCACTCAATATAGGTGCAGATGAATATGTTAAAAAGCCATTTGACCCTAGAGTCTTAATAATAAGGGCTAAGAAATTGGTAAATTATAAAGATACAATTAATATAAGAGATTTAAAAATAGATTTTGAGTCAAATAAAGTTTTTAAAGGTAATGATGAACTACTATTGACTAAAAAAGAATTGGAATTAATACATTGCTTAGTAAATAATAAAGGAATAGTTTTATCTAGGGAAAGACTTTTAGATTTAGTCTGGGGATTGGATTATGATGGAGATTTTAGAACAGTAGATACTCATATAAGAAGACTGAGAACAAAAGTAGGAGAAGATATAATAAAAACTTACAGAGGATTAGGGTATAGTCTGGAGGATTTTGATGACTAAACTAAATAAGAAGTTATCTATAAGTATATCAATAGTAGTTGTAGTTGTTTATATAATATCTATAGCTATAAATAGTATGTTTATTCATAGGTATTATTTACATGAAAAAAGAAATGTATTGAACAACATTGAAAATGAAATAAAACATAAGGATATTAATAAATTAAAGTCAAATATTGAATTAATTGAAGAAAAAAGTAATACAGCCATTGTATATGTAACATTAGATAAAAATTACAAAAATAAAAATAGTATGGATAAAATAAATCAAGATTTGCTAGACGCTTTTTGGAATAAAGGTTTGAGCTTAAATAAATTTTGGATTGAAGGAAGTGTTTTAAAAGATATTGACAATAAAAGTATTAATAAAATATATAATCAGGGAAAAACCAAATATAGTCTACTAGTAAAGTTTATGAAAAAGGATAATTATTTATTTGCTATATCTATACCAATAGAACATTCAGAAGAAACAATTGGTATAGTAAATAGATTTAATATAATAATGGGGATATTTTCAGTAATTATAATAACTATACTTACATTTATACTGTCAAACAGAATTATAAGACCTATGGAAAAGTTAAAGCTTTTATCGAAGGATATATCTGAGTTAAATTTTAGAACTGAGGCTATAAAAACGAATGATGAAATAGAGGAGTTAGCTTATAGCATAAATATAATGAGTGTGAAGCTTGAAAAGGCACACAATGAATTAAATAAAAGAAATGAAAATTTAAAATCTTTTATATCTGATGCATCTCATGAAATGAAAACTCCAATAGCACTTATAAAAGCATATGCTATAGGTATGAAAGATGGTTTGGATGATGGTACTTATACAGATACAATAATTGAACAGGCAGAAAATATGTCTAATACAATAAATACTCTTTTATATTGGGCTAAATATGAGAAAAAAGAAGTTAGTTTGTGTGAAGTAGATTTAAAGGAGAGACTGCTTAAGAATTTAAAAAATTATGAATTATTGATATCTAAGGATAATATAAGTGTTCAATGCGATATAGAAGATAAAAATCTTATAATAAATTCTGATAAAGATAGTATAGATATGGTACTTAATAATTTGATTAGTAATGCAATAAAGTATACTAGTGATAATGAGATAGAGATTAATCTTTTTAGAGATAAGGATAAGATTATTTTATCTATAAAAAATGGAATAGATTATGATAGAGAAGATGATATTGATGATATATGGAAGCCTTTTTATGTCTTAGAGAAGTCAAGAAGTAAAGAACTTTCAGGTACTGGTCTTGGTCTTACAATAGTTAAGACTATACTTGAAGAAAATAATTTTAGATATAAGGTTGAAATTTGTGATGGAAAGATAGAATTTTATATTATCTTTATATAAGCTTTATACTATTTTTATATTGTCTCGTAAAAATACAACAAAATAAAATATAAATATAAAAAATAATTTAAAAAATATCAAATTAATTTGTTTTTCATATGGATAAAATTGGTTATTTAATATATAATCATAATAAGCATAAATAATGAAATTTATTTATAAAACAAGTAGCACTTTTAATTCTAAGGGATACTTAAAGACTAATTTTAAAGAGGTTTTCTAACTATAATGATTTTATAATTAATATATAATTTATTTATTATTTTCTTATATTATAGTTATTATAAAGGAATGCGTAGATTTTCTAATTGATTGAAAAATTAGTAAATTTTAATTTTAAGGTGAGTTTGATTTTTATGTTAATGAATTGTTGTAAAATAGTAGGTTTTATGTAAAAAAAAGTAGCTCTTAGAATTAAAACGGGAACAAAACGAAACAATTAGGTACTACTAATGGACAAGGGGGAAATATAATGAAAATACCAAAGAAGATTGCTGCTATGCTTACAGTTACTATGATAGCTGGAAGTTCTACAGCAGGTATAGTTAGTGCACAAACAGTAGCAACAAATTTAACAGGACAAGAGAGATATGAAACTGCTGTAAAAATAAGCCAAGATGGATGGAAAAATGCTGATGAGGTAGTAATAGTAAATGATTCATCTATAGCAGATGCTCTATCCGCAACACCATTTGCAAAGGCAAAAAATGCTCCTATACTTTTAACAGGTAAAGATAAATTAAATGATAAGACAAAAGCAGAGTTACAAAGACTAAAAGCTAAGAAAGTATATCTAATAGGTGGTACTTCTGTACTAAGTGCAAATATAGAAAAACAAATAAAAGATTTAAAAATATCTTTTGAAAGAATATCTGGTGCAGAGAGATACCAAACATCTTTAGAGTTAGCAAAGAGATTAGATGCAGTAAGTGATGTTAAAAAAATAGCTGTAGTTAATGGTGAAAAAGGGCTTGCAGATGCAGTAAGTGTGGGTGCTCCAGCTGCGCAAAATAATATGCCAGTAATACTTGCTGACTCTAAAAATGGAACAGCAGTTGCAGATAAATTTATAAAAGATGCAGGAATAACTCAATCTTATGTAATAGGTGGGGAAAGTTCAGTTTCTGAAGCTGTAAAAAATAAACTACCAAATAGTACAAGATTAGGTGGAACAGATAGAAATGATACAAATGCAAAAGTAGTAAAAGAATTCTATAAAAAGACAGATTTAAAAAATGCATATGTAACTAAAGATGGTATGGCTAAACAAGACCAACTTATAGATGCATTAGCAGTAGGTGTATTAGGAGCTAAAAACCAATCACCAGTAGTTCTAGTTGGAAAGAATTTATCAGCTTCACAAAAATCTTTAGTAAACTCTAAGAGTTTTGACAAAATAACTAAAGTTGGTGGAAATGGCAATGAGACAGCATTTAATGAAATGAAATCATTACAAGAAGTAAGCACAGTTGAAGCTAAAACAATTTCTGAGTTAAAATCAGCTGTAGATAAAGCTACTGCTAATGATGTTATAAACTTTAAACCAACTAGTGAAGTTAAAGAAGCATTTACAATACAAACTGATAAAGCAGTAACAGTAAACTTAAATGGTACATATACAAAGGCTGTAACTATCAACATGCCTAATGGGGATGTAAACAACTATGCAAAAGTAGACGATGTAGTTATAGATGATGTTAAAGATGGAACTTTCATTAACTATGGAAAAATAACTAATTTAAAAGTTAATGATAAAAATGGAGCTAAGATAGAAAATAATTCAAAAGGTGAGATTGGTAGTTTAACAGTAGCATCTGGAGCAAGTCAAGTAAAAGTAACTAATGGTGGTAAGATAACTACAGTTACAAATAATTCTAAAGGTACTACTATAGATAATAAGGGTACAATAAGTACTGTTAAGGGAGACAATTCTCCATCTATAAGTGGAAATAATCCAAGTTCTAACTCATCAGGAGGAAGTTCTTCAAGTGGAGGAGGTTCACATGGAGGAAGTAGTAGTGGAGGAAGTTCTTCTAACCAAAACCAAACAGCAGTAAATAAAGAGGCAGCAAAAATAACAAGTGTAACTGCACCAGCAAAAGATGCAACTAAATTAACAATGCCATCAGTATCAAGTGGATATACTATAGCAATAAAATCATCAAGTAGCGAGAATGTTATAAAAAAAGATGGAACAATAGTACCACAAAATACAGCAACAACAGTGAAACTAGTATTTACAGTAACACATACATCAAGTGGAAAAACAGCAGATACTAAAGAAATAGAGGTAGTAGTACCAGCTAAATCAACAGATGAAGAATTACAAGCAGCAGTAAATAAAGAGGCAGCAAAAATAACAAGTGTAACTGCACCAGCAAAAGATGCAACAACACTAACAATGCCATCAGTATCAAGTGGATATACTATATCAATAAAATCATCAACTAACGAAAATGTTATAAAGAAAGATGGTACAATAGTGCCACCAGATGCAGAAACAAAAGT